>NZ_JBSWYM010000010.1:0-245777 GCF_056161105.1 Pseudoalteromonas sp. AWH4_217
AGATCTACACTACCGTCATCCCGCACTTGATGCGGGATCTACCAACAGACCACATCGCAGGCATGACAAATACATCGAAGCAAACCTACTCCTTGCTTTCATGATGTATAGAGCTATTTCTGATGAAGTGTCACTATTTCTCCATTCATACAAGCCCTCACTATCTTCATCCCACATTAACTTCGAATGAATAGCAAAGACTATACGCCGTGTCCTTATGTTAGGTCTGACTCCATACTGTCATCTCACGTAACGACCCAGAAAATGATGGGAGCGCCAACACTGGAGCTATTCTTCGTCACACTTACACCTTTGGACAATAGGTCACTCGATCAATACTCATTTTAGGATGTTAAGCAATTACGGAGCGTGAAATGAAATATTCAACCCGCGTACTTAACATGAAAATATGGTGAGCTAAAGTTCCCCAGTATAGGGAAGTTCTGTAATGGAAGTAATATTTAAATTATAAAAATCAACAGTGTACCGATTAAATCATGAATATGAAAAATATTAATGTAAATTTAAATTTACATTAATTGTAAAGATAGTTAAATAAATGTTCCATTTTGTGTTTATTTTCTCTGCAATTGAGCTACATTTTGATTGGAAATTAACCAAACAACAAAAAAGGAACAAGTATGCGTAAACTAAACACACTCGCTTTTGCCATTCTGGCAGGCATTTCTGGACAGTCGATGGCTCAGGCTGAGTTACTGACTACAGACCAGAGCAAGGCCATTCCAGGCAAATATATCGTCGTGTTTAAAACGCCAACTGTACTTAATACACAAAGTGCAATGGCTATCTCAGACTATGCTACAACGCAGGCACAGGCATTAAGCAATGCTTACAATGTAAACGTTGCTAAAAGCTTCAATGGTGTGCTTAACGGTGTTGTGGTAAACGCGTCTGCAGGTGATGTAAAAGCAATGCTGAAAGACCCTAACATTGCCTACATTGAACAAGATCAAATAGTCACAGTGACGCCTCAGGCTTCAGGCGATCAGAGCAACGCGATTTGGGGTCTTGACCGTGTAGATCAGCGCGCATTGCCTCTGAATTCAAACTATCACTACGACTTTGATGGTTCAGGCGTTACGGCTTATGTTATTGATACTGGTGTTCGTATCTCGCATAGTGAATTCGGTAACCGTGCAAGCCACGGTTATGACTTTGTCGACAATGATGCAGACTCTTCTGACTGTAACGGTCACGGTACGCACGTTGCTGGTACCATCGGCGGTTCACAGTACGGTGTTGCGAAAAATGTTAATGTTGTCGGTGTTCGCGTATTGGGTTGTAATGGCTCCGGTTCATATTCTGGTGTGATTTCAGGAATTGACTGGGTTAAGAACAACGCTTCAGGCCCGTCTGTTGCGAACATGAGCTTAGGTGGTGGCGTGTCTCAGGCTGTTGATGATGCCGTTAATGCTGCCGTTGCTTCTGGTGTTACTTTCGTTGTAGCTGCTGGTAATGATAATAGCGATGCTTGTAACTACTCTCCAGCTCGAGCTGCCGATGCAATAACTGTTGGCTCGACAACTAGCAGCGATGGCCGTTCAAGCTTCTCAAACTATGGTTCTTGTCTTGATATTTATGCGCCAGGTTCCAGTATTAAGTCTGCGTGGTATAATTCTGACAGTTCTACCAACACAATCAGTGGTACCTCAATGGCTGCACCACATGTAGCAGGTGCGGTAGCATTGTATCTCGACCAGGATCCATCGCTTACTCCAGCGCAGATTGATTCACTGCTTAGTAGCAGAAGTACTAAAGGTGCGGTATCCGATGCCAAAGCAAGTTCACCGAATGAACTGCTTTATACGCTTGAAGGTGATGCGCCGCCTCCACCACCACCGCCAGGCCCTACTGAGCTTGTTTCAGGTGTAGGTGTGTCTGCGTCAGGTGCGTCAGGTTCAGAGACTTTCTATAAGCTTGCTGTTCCAGCTGGTGCAGCGTCGGTTTCGTTCACTCTGGCTGGCGGCTCGGGTGATGCGGATCTGTATGTTCAACAGGGTTCTCAACCGACTCAAAGCAGTTACGCGTGTCGTCCATATAAAAACGGCAACAACGAGTCTTGTGAATTTTCTAACCCAGCTGCAGGTGACTGGTACGTGATGCTACATGGCTATAGCCAGTATTCAGGCGCTACGCTGACAGGTACTTTTGGTGATGCTTCAGGCTGTGGTGCAAACTGCCTTGAAAACGGAGTGCCAGTAACAGGGCTGTCTGGTGGTACCAACACAGATACCCGTTACACCATCGAAGTGCCAGCAAATGTGACGCTGAATGTGAGTATTTCAGGTGGTTCAGGTGATGCTGACC
This sequence comes from Pseudoalteromonas sp. AWH4_217, assembly GCF_056161105.1. Lineage (NCBI taxonomy): Bacteria > Pseudomonadati > Pseudomonadota > Gammaproteobacteria > Alteromonadales > Pseudoalteromonadaceae > Pseudoalteromonas > Pseudoalteromonas sp. AWH4_217. The sequence goes on from NZ_JBSWYM010000010.1 coordinate 2,329, forward strand.
TGTATGTACGCAAAGGGACTCAGCCAACGACAAACAACTATGATTGTCGTCCATATCGCTCTGGTAACAATGAAACTTGTACTCTGAGTTCAGGTACGGATGGTGGTACTTACCACATCATGGTTCGAGGCTACAGCAGCTATTCAGGCCTTACTTTGCAAGGCAGTTTCTAAATATAGTAAGTTAGAAATACGAGAAAGGCCGGTTTATACCGGCCTTTCTACTTTAATGATGACGATTAATACACTTTACAGATCAGGCCTTTTAGGTAAAACCCCTCCGGGTAACAGCCTGCTATAGGGTGGTCTGCTGCCTGATTAAGGCGCTCCATAATTAACAAGTCTTTACCTGCATCTAGAGCCGCATCAGCCACTACTTTTTGGAACAAATTCTGTTCCATAAGGCCTGAGCAAGAGAAGGTTAGCAAAGTACCACCTGGCTTAAGTAACTGCATAGCCAGCATATTAATGTCTTTATAGCCGCGGCAGGCACCATTGAGCTGTGCTTTACTCTCGGCAAATTTAGGCGGATCCATGACAATGGTGTCAAACTGACGGCCTTCCTCACGGTATTGTCTTAGCAACTTGAACACATCCTGCTTAACAAACTGAGCCCGCGACAAATCTAGTTCATTGTGTTCTACATTACGCTTAGCTGTATCCAGAGCAGGCTGAGAGACGTCGACATTGATGACTTCTTCACACTCACCACGGAGCGCATACAGACCAAACGTGCCTGTATAGCAAAAACAGTTAAGCACTGACTTACCTTTTGAGAAGCGTTCGAGTGCCGCACGGCTGTCTCTTTGGTCTAGGTAGAAGCCGGTTTTGTGACCAGATTTAATATCGACTTCAATTTTCAAGCCGTTTTCCATGATCACAACTGGCGCTTCAGGTTCGTCTCCCCACAATACACCGGTGGTTTTCTCAAGCCCTTCCTTTTTCCGTACATCTACATCAGAGCGCTCATAGATATGGCACTCGGGAAACAGAGTTCTGAGAGCTTGTACGATTTCGCCTTTGTGGCGCTCTGCGCCGGCACTTAACAGCTGACAAACCAAATAGTTGTCAAACTTATCAATCGTTATGCCGGGCAAACCATCTGACTCGGCAGCACATAGCCTGAAGCCGGTTAACTGTCCTTCTTCAATGACCTGCTCGCGCGCTGAGAGTGCTCGCGCTAGTCGTCGTTCGAAAAATGACTGATCGATTTGTTCAGACTGATCAAAGCTCCAGATCCGCGCTCGGATCTGAGAGTCTGGACTATATGCGGCTGTAGCCAGGTATTGACCGTCGTGACTATAAATGGTCACTGTATCGCCAAGTGCAGGTTTACCTTTGACTTTTTTGATCGCCTTAGAAAAGATCCAAGGGTGCTTTCTTTTTAAAGATTTTTCACGGCCAGGTTGTAAATACAGCGCGCAAGACATATAAATTCCTTACAGTAGATTATGGTGACATTTTAGTGAAGCCAATAACAACATACAATCAGAACCACGAGGTTAAGGGATAAATGACATTAAATACGATGGAATTTGAGGCTGCATGCAGAGATTTTATGCTAACAACTGAGTTTGCCGATACTGCCCACGATTTATCGCATATCTTGCGGGTAGTTAAAACCGCGAAGCAATTGTGTGCGGCCGAAGGTGCTGACCTTGAAGTCGTCTTGCCCGCAGCCTGGCTGCACGACTGTGTAGCAGTGGCAAAAAACCACCCGGATAGGCCAATTGCCTCTAAACTGGCAGCTGACAGGGCTGTCGCTTTTTTATCAACGCTAGACTACCCTAAAGACAAGTTACCCTCAGTACATCATGCAATTGTCGCACACAGTTTTAGTGCCAATGTGACCCCAGATACTTTGGAAGCTAAGGTTGTTCAGGATGCCGATCGTATGGACGCGTTAGGGGCAATAGGGGTGAGTCGGTGTATGAAAGTTGGCGGCGCGATTGCAAGGCATATGTATCATATCGGTGACCCTTTCTGTCAGGAGCGTGAGCCGGATGATAAAAAATATACGTTAGATCATTTTTACATCAAATTGCTTAATATTGCAGAGCAGATGCATACCCAGTCAGCTAAGAGAGAAGCGCAGAGACGCACTGAATTTATGCGCGGGTTTTTGCAAGAGTTGGGAAGAGAAATTGGTATCTCTGATTAGCGGGTCATGCGTTTTACAAATACGACAACGAACAAGGCCAGAGAAAAGCTGCCGGTAAATGCCTCAACCGTCGCGATTAACCGGGTGATGCCGGTCGGCGTTATGTCGCCATAGCCAAGTGTTGTAAAGGTAACCACACTGAAATAAATACAATTTAGCAACGTGCTTAGGTTTTCCGTCCAGGAGGCTTGGCTGGAAAACTGGATAAGCCCGTCATTGTAATTGATCCCGAACAGGAAGTAGCAGATTGCGCAGGCGATGATCATACCCAAACTGAAACGGATCACATTTTCGGGCTTTTCGCCGTAGCCGCACAACATATCGACAAAAGAGGATACCAAGCGGCGTTTGGAGAATTTGGGGTATTGCGCGTGTCGCATGCGTAGCTCGCTGTAGGTATATTTCCCGGCCATCTCAAATAGACCTTGCTGCTCGGCGCCTTTTCTTAGTAATCGATAGATTTCTTCAGACTGCAAAAATAAGTCGTTTGCTTCTTCCAGATCTTGCTGCTTAAGAGCTTCATTGGCTTGCTTTTCCTGCAAAAGCTTGTCACCGAGATAGAGGTTGTCGATGCGCGTCTTATCGAGCTTCATGCCTAACAGGTTTGTATCTCCAAGCTTGCAGCAGTGCAGATTGGCGTCACGCAAGTCTGCCTTCATTAAAGAAGCATTTTTAATTGTACTATTGAATAAATGAGCACCTTGCAAGTTAGCACGATAAAAGTTGCTGTATGACAAGTCATAGCCTTCGTGGTTGTCAAACTTGACCAGGTTGAGGCCTTCGAGGTTTGCACGTTTTAACTCCAGACCTTGCAAGAGACCACCTCTTTTGGCATATCTCTCCAGCTTTTGTGTCAATTCCAGACCGCTCTTGTCAAATTTGCTATCATGCCAAAAGCAATAGCCTGACCCCATATCTATTTCTTGGCATTTATGGCCATCGGGTGATTCATATTGGCAAAGAGGTTTGTTGTTCATAGTGCGCCAGATCAATCCTTCTTATAAGTAAGGGTAGCAGTATTTTTTCAGGGTAAATAAAAAATTGTATCTATGTCATTCGATTATCAATTAAGCATCAGTAAGCGCAGACAGAGTGTTGCCATTAAAGTAACAGCAGATGGCGTGAAAGTATTCGCGCCCTACGGAATCGACAAGCGTTGGCTGGATACGTGGCTAAAAAGCAAATCACACTGGGTCGAAAGTAAAAAATTGGCGATGTCTGCTCAGCAGCAGATCCAGATACCTTTTGACAGTAAGAAAATTCAGATATTTGGCGAGCAGTATCAGTTTGAGTTGTCACCAAGTTGCTCTTACATTGATCACGATGCGAAATGCATTGGTCTAAAAACGCATGCCAAACCCGACTCTGAAGGGGCGAGAAAAGCGCTGTTTGGGTATTTAAACCAGGTGTTACTTAGTTATGTGACGCCGGTACTGGCGGAGTATTCCGACCTGATGAGAAGTGAGTATCAAGAACTTAAAATCAGGGAATATAAACGTCGTTGGGGCAGCTTGTCATCAAGTGGCACTCTGGCACTCAATAGCTTGCTGGTAGGTGCACCTAAGTGGGTAATTGATTATGTTATTGTGCACGAGTTGGCGCATTTCCATGTCATGGCACACAACCAAGCCTTTTGGAAAATCGTTGCGCATCATTACCCTGAATATAAGAGGGCACAAACTTATTTAAGCCAAAACGCAGTGGTGTTGCAGATTAAAAAGTAGGGGCGTACGGTTTCGGTTGGAATCAATGAATCGAATTTTTCTGCCAGTAGTTATCATTCAAAAGCGTAAGCAAGAACGTATAGGTTTCCAAATGACAGAAGTGCTATCGTTGGGGAATGAGCATTTAAATATGAATGTCTTTTTGATATGAGTGGCTAACCAGACATTATTTTTAAATTGGTTTGATAGGAAAGTGGTGGAGGGGGCTGGATTCGAACCAGCGAAGGCAGTGCCGTCAGATTTACAGTCTGATCCCTTTGGCCGCTCGGGAACCCCTCCTAAGAGAAATACAAATTGTGATGTGGTGGAGGGGGCTGGATTCGAACCAGCGAAGGCAGTGCCGTCAGATTTACAGTCTGATCCCTTTGGCCGCTCGGGAACCCCTCCTCAACATGGGCGCTGATAATATCAAAGTTTTTAGTGAAGTAAAGAAATGTTCTAAAGAAAATTGAAAAAATGCCGATAAATTTTCATATTCCATAAATTGTGGCGATTTTACATGCAGATAGATGGCATTTTGTGCAAAGAGGCCCAGCTTGGTAGTGCGCTTAATCACAGTGTTCATGAAGCCCGGCGCGGTGACTTTGCATTGCTTTTATCTTTGTTGTCTCAGGATGCGTTAGATTTTAGCCAGTTTGACCTGCCCCATACTTCACCCGAGCAGCCGGATAAATCTGAAGCAGCGTTAAAATTGGCATTGCAGTTGGGCCCTCAAAAACCACTTGCACCCGAGCAGTTTAATATGCTCATCGGCCAGGACAATGGTTTTTTGGTTCAAGAGGGGGATCTAGCCAGCCTTCGTCTCAAAGAATGTCTACAGCCAGAGCCCTATGCCGTGCGTAATGACAAAAAGCACATTCCTTTGCATATTGTTGACAATCTTGAGCCAGCAGTAAGACAGAGGCTAGAAAAAACCAGAAACCCTCACATGATTGTTGATAATAAAGACATCGATGCAGCAGGGTTTTATGATCAGATAGCCGGCGGAGAAATGCAATCTATGTTGCAGGTTGCTGTTTAAAGAAGCACACCGACGGCATGGGAATACAAAAAGACGCTTTGGATAGGGCTACATGCTTGTATGCACCAGATGCAAATCTAAATGAGGAGAACATTTAGCTTTTGCTGAGTATCATTCTACGGCACTGATCCTGCTTTACAGAACGCTGCTTTGGCACCTGTAAAACGTAGAAACAAAAAATTAAGAGTAATACTCAAGCGCGGGAACATTACACTTTATGGATTATTGTGCATTCAATAACCCAAAAGTTTAGCCAGCCAACCTAGCCGTGGCATTTTTTGAACTTCTTCCCACTTTGGCAGGGACAAGGATCATTCCTGCTAATTTTTCTCTCAGGGCAGGCAAACAGGTCGCCATCTAGATAACGCCACAGCCCTGCTTCTTTTATAAAGCGAGACCGTTCATGCATTGTGACGCACACGCCGCCATCAAGGTACATCGCTTTAAACTCCACAAAGTGATAATCAGTAGACTCACTGCACTGGATAATCTCTAACCCGATAAAGGTGACCTGCTCGGCAAATGCTCGGATACTGGCTTCACTGTTTTCTGCACGCATGCTTTGTGCGTACGTATTATGTATGTAGCCTGTGTCTTTAAGACAATACGCACTATACCGTGAGCGCATCAGTTGTTGGGCGCTTTCAGGTTGCTTACGTCCTTCTATAAAAGGCAGACAGCACACTTGTGCTTCAGTTTCAGAACCGCAATAACACATATATTCTCATTTGGACTTAATGCGCAACGACGGATGTTCCATGGCCAGTAGAGCGAGTGAAGCAAAACAATTCAGTATCACTGTCTATCAGCTTAAACCGGGCAAGCTGCTGATCAGATACTATGTCTGTCCAGGTAACCACCGCTGCAAAGTTGCCTTTGCATAAAGCGCTGTTAATAACATACTCCAAGTTTATCAAATGTCTCTGTCGCAGCACCAGTAACTTGCTGCTGTCAATTGAGCTGTTATCCAGCAGTGCTTTGCTTGGGATGTTGTCTGGTGCAATGAGCAGTGTCCATTTATGTAACGAGTTACATCGATACAGAATCTTTAATAGTTCCAAACTGCTGACTATGTCATCTTCCGCATACACTAGCTGATAACGTTTATCGGCTGTATTGGTTTGAGATGAAGAAATATTTTGCACTTGAGTATGTAACATGAGCAGACCACTGATTTTCTATACAGTGGTTATACAGTATTTCATACAGTGCTATTTGGCAAGTAAAATATCGCGTATTTTTTGTTCTTTTCTATTAGTGCTTTGATTGTGTTTACTTTTATTATGAGATCGTGTCCTGATTAAAATGCATCATCTGGTGGATTTGCTCATACAGTGTTGCAGCATAACATTGAGCATCGATAAATCGTTTCGCAGTCAGATGTGTACGTACTTGCTCCAGTGTACCAGCTGCTGCCTGATTGCCCTGACTTTGCGCGAGTGACAGCCAGGCAATACCATGAAAAACACTTTTAGGCACACCCTGGCCTTTAATGAACAGCATACCCAGATAGAACTGTGCTTTATTGTCGCCTGACATGGCAGCCAGGCGTAGCCATTTTGCGGCGAGCGGATATTGTTTATTTTTCAGATAATAAAGCCCTTTTTTATAGGCAGCTTTGCTATCCGTGTCTGAGGGCCAGCGGTTTTCAGAGTCTGGTGTTGCGGTCACAAACTCCAATACATTGAGGAGTTGTTGTTCCAAGTCATTGCCGTTTGCAACTGCTAATTGGTTCTTTTTCATACTGATTTCACTTAATACGACCTAGATCAGAGTGTAGTTGATTTTTAACTATTTTGTCCGATTACACCAGAGATTTATGATAAAATCCGGCTTTCGTTTCTATATAAAATACAAAGACATGCTGGAAAAATTATTTTCGCTCCGTGCACAGCAGAGCACAGTCAAAACCGAGTTTATTGCCGGTCTGACGACATTTGTCACTATGGTTTACATCGTGTTTGTTAACCCGGCCATGTTGGCTGAAGCGGGCATCGATCATGGCGCTGCGTTTGTCGCCACCTGTTTAGCGGCAGCCATTGGCTGCTTTATTATGGGCCTGTGGGCCAATTATCCTCTGGCCCTGGCACCAGGGATGGGACTAAATGCCTTTTTTACTTACGGCGTTGTATTAGGTATGGGCCACACCTGGCAAAGCGCATTAGGCGCGGTATTTTTATCAGGCTGCCTGTTTTTACTACTGAGTGTTTTTAAAGTCAGGGAATGGGTGATCCAGGCAATTCCCCTGGTATTAAAACAAGCTATTGCTACGGGCATTGGAGCTTTTCTGGCACTGATTGCGCTGAAAAATGCGCAGATCATTGTCGCCAGTCCAGCTACCTTTGTTCAATTGGGAGACATCACCAGCCCAGGTCCTCTGTTGGCCATTCTGAGTTTTTTTGTGATTGCAGCTTTGATGTATCGTGATATGAAAAGTGGTGTGTTACTGAGTATTTTATTGGTAACGGTTTTGGCTTGGGCCCTTGGCTTGGTTGAATACTCAGGTATTGTGTCAGCACCGCCAAGCATTGCACCCACTTTGGCGCAACTGGATATTGCCAGCGCACTGGAAATTTCAATGCTGAGTGTCGTGTTTGCATTTTTGTTTGTTGATTTGTTCGATACCAGCGGTACTTTGGTTGCTGTTACGCAAAAAGCGGGGATTGCTGATCAGGAGGGGCGGATGCCGCGTCTGGGCAGAGCATTGTCTGCGGATAGTTCGGCGACCATTGCCGGCTCCTTCCTTGGCACGTCTACCACTACCTCTTATATCGAATCTGTGTCGGGTGTATCCGTGGGTGGCCGAACAGGTTTAACTGCTGTGGTCGTTGGGTTGTGTTTCCTGCTTATGATGTTCTTCGCGCCATTGGCCCAGATGGTACCAGCTTATGCTACAGCAGGAGCCATATTGTACGTAGCTGTTTTGATGTTACAAAATCTGAAGCTAGTTAACTGGGATGATATGAGCGATGCGATACCGGTGAGCGTTGTACTGTTAATGACGCCGTTGACTTTTTCCATTGCTCACGGCATCGCACTTGGCTTTATTTCTTACACAGCGGTTAAACTGGCCTGTAATAAGCGAGAGGAAATTTCTATCAGTGTCTGGGTATTAACCCTGCTGTTTATTGTGAAGTTTGCGATCAGCTGACGCTGATCACCACTTTTTCTTGGGTGCGAAAAGGACGTCGAGATCGTCCTTTTCTTTCTCGGCTTTCTTTTTCACCGCAGAGGCGTTAGAGGCTTTGAGCTCTGTGCTGATCTCACTCAAGTATCCTTCTAACAATGTTTTCTTTTCATTAATGTATTCATCTGAATAAGAAACACCGCAAATAATCGCATAGGCTTTTTCAAAGTATTGTCGAGCTGAGCCTACCATGTTGGCGCTTTTAGCAGACAACCCCCGCTTGATTTGGCTTTCAACGTTGATCCTAAGCTGCAACCGCTCCATTTTACGGTCTTCTTGCACGAATACCTGCGTGTCTACCTTGCCTTTACTATGCTCTGAACGCAGCAGGTGGCGTAATTTTTTAATTCCCTGAACCAGTGCAATGAGTTGTTTGTCGTTATCGGGCAGGGCTACTTTATCAGATTCGTTGGCATTTTGGGGCTCATTATTCATACGCTCCTGCGACTCATGCATACGGCTTTTCAATTCGCGAGAGGTAGGAGACAATTCAACCATAGCAACGAGCGCATCATGCACTCGACGTTGAATGATACGGATCATTGCGCCCGACATAGGAATATTGCTGCTGTTGAGGATGACGTCTTCGGCTTCTTCTATGATCCGCTTTTGTTTGGCCAGCTCTTTACGGCGCTCCGCTTCTTGTTTTTCTCTGTGTTGTTGAATAGCACTAACCCACACAGCAATTACAATGAGTGCTACAATCAACAAAATTATTACGGTAACAAACATACCCGGATCTCTTCGTAAATCATACAGCTGATAGTTTTTTTATATTACATCAAATAATTGCGGATTGAACAGTGTTAATAACAAGAGACTTGAAAATCCAGCAAATTCCATCATTTTTTAGTATAGCTTAATGACTGGAAGCTGGCTCTAATAGGCTGGGGAAAGTATTGTCCTATCGGATAGACTAGAATTATGCTAGGCTGAGTCATTATTTGCCTGTATCTAATGATAGCTGGCCTAGTCGTACACCAGATAACAATTAAAACAAACGCTTAGTTATGAAATTACAACAACTGAAATACATAGTTGAAGTTCTGAATCACAACCTCAATGTGTCAGCTACCGCAGAAAGCTTGTATACCTCCCAGCCGGGAATTTCCAAGCAAGTGCGTATGCTGGAAGACGAGCTTGGTGTACAGATCTTTGGCCGCAGTGGTAAACATCTCACGCATGTTACCAGTGCTGGCAATGAAATAATCAATATTGCTCGAGAGATACTGTCAAAGGTTGAGGGCATTAAAGCCGTTGCTAATGAACATACGCTGCCCGACCAGGGTAAACTAAATATTGCAACCACACATACGCAGGCGCGTTATGCACTGCCAAATGTGATCCAGGGGTTTATGCAAAAGTATCCGGCAGTCTCTTTGCATATGCATCAGGGGACGCCGCAACAGATCTCAGATGCTGCTGCCAGGGGCGATGCTGACTTTGCCATCGCAACCGAAGCACTACATTTGTATGGTGATCTGATTATGCTGCCTTGCTATCACTGGAATCGCAGCATTGTCGTCACGAAAGACCACCCGCTGGCTAAAAAGGGCAGCAATATCACGGTGCAGGATGTGGCAAAGTATCCTTTGATCACGTACGTATTTGGTTTTACCGGGCGCTCAGAGCTGGACAAAGCTTTTAATGCACACGGTTTATCACCGCATATAGTTTTCACAGCCACCGATGCGGATGTGATTAAAACTTATGTTCGATTAGGCCTTGGTGTTGGTGTGCTGGCAACCATGGCGGTCGATGAAGTGACAGACAAAGATCTGGTATGTATTGATGCCAGCCATTTGTTTGAGGCAAGTACGACTAAGATAGGCTTCAGAAAGGGCAGTTTCTTGCGCGGCTACATGTATGACTTTATCGAACGCTTTGCGCCTCATCTGACGAAAGACCTGGTCGAGCGGGCCAGCCTGATGCGCAATCAGGAAGATGTCGATGCGTTATTTGAAAACACAGAGCTACCAGTCAAGTAAGAGGTACCAATTTCACTTAATGCCTGTTCAATTTGAAAGAGCAAATATGATGCTAACTGTGTGAAAAATTTCTCATTTAGAGCAACTAAATAGCAAAATCTTTGCCTGGTTATCGACGATATTTTCTCGCCTCAGAATAGAAGACTTAATTAAGCAAATTGGTACGAATAGACAATAAAAAAGCCGCAATTGCGGCTTTTTTACGTACAGACCTTACTGGTTAACACTCGATAATATTAACCGCCAGACCACCACGTGCTGTTTCTTTATATTTTGTTTTCATATCATTACCCGTATCGAGCATGGTTTTGATCACTTTATCTAAAGACACTTTCTGCTCACCACTACCACGCATGGCAAGACGCGAAGCGTTGATGGCTTTTACTGCACCCATGGCATTTCGTTCAATACAAGGCACCTGTACTAACCCGCCAACCGGGTCACAAGTCAGGCCCAGGTTATGCTCCATGCCAATTTCCGCGGCATTCTCTACATGTACGACATTGCCACCCATGATTTCTGTCAGGGCTCCGGCTGCCATAGAGCACGCTACCCCTACTTCTCCCTGACAGCCTACTTCGGCACCAGAGATAGAAGCATTTTTCTTATACAGAATGCCAATCGCGGCAGCTGTTAGCAGGTAGCGTGTGGCAATTTCTGCGTCCACTTCTTTGATGAATGTGTGGTAATACATGAGCACCGCAGGCAAAATCCCGGCTGCGCCATTAGTCGGTGCTGTGACAACCCGACCGCCCGCTGCATTTTCTTCATTCACGGCCAGTGCGAACAGGTCAACCCAGTCCATAGCACGTAGCGGATCATTACTGTTTTCCACATTCAGTTTTAGATACAAGCTTGGAGCGCGACGTTTTACCTTTAATCCTCCAGGTAATATACCCTCAGTACGCATGCCGCGTTCAATACAGGCTTTCATTACTTCCCAGATATGGAACAGTTCAGCTTTTATTTCCTGTTCGCTGCGCAGCGTTTTCTCATTGTGCATCATCAGAGAAGACACACTCAGGCCCGTCTCTTTGCACATTTCCAGCAGCTGCTGGGCATTTTCAAAAGGATAGGGGGCCGGGTTCTGTTCACGTACATCCAACGCCGCTTGCTTTTCGTTGTCAAACTGTTCTTCGGTTACAATAAATCCACCACCGATTGAGTAGTAAACTTGGCTATGTACTAGCTCAGAACCAGAGAAAGCTTGCAGCTCCATCGCATTAGAGTGTTTTGGCAGGGTCTTACGACGATGGAAGACAATCGCCCCTTGTTTAGGGAAAGCGGCTTTGTGAGTCTTGTCCAGATAAATCACTTGCTCGCGCTCAATGGTATCCAGAATTTCTGGCACTTTGTCCGCATCTACTGATTCGGGATCGTATCCAGCTAAGCCCAGGATCACTGCTTTACCAGAGCCGTGGCCTATGCCAGTTTGGCCCAGCGAGCCAAATAGCTCCACTTTTACTGATGTGATCTGATCAATTATGTTGTTGTCCTGCAGGTCTTTCACAAACAGGCGCGAAGCGCGCATAGGTCCGACAGTATGGGAAGATGACGGCCCAATACCAATACTGAACATATCAAATGCACTAATCATAAATTCTACTCAACATTGCCTCTGAACGGGCGCACATCATAACGTTAATTATTGCATAAGTAACCCATTTCACAGCAAAATTGTATACAGTTTTGGTTGGGCTAGAAGTGGATATAGTCAATGAGCGGCAATAAGTACTCGAAAGCGTACAAACTCATTTGGTTATAGCGCAATTTTATGGCAAGTTTTAGACAGGTCAGGCCACTCTGGCAAGTAGCTGCTGAACGATTTTGGCAGTCGCTCCCCAGAGCAACCCGTGCTCTGTCATCAGGCCGTTAAACGTCACTGATTTGCCCCGCAACTGGGTCTGGACTGGCTGCCAGGCGCGTTGTTGTGCAAGCAGAGATAACGGCAGAGTAAATACCTGTTCTACTTCATCACTGTGTGATTCCCAGGTTGCATCGTGATTTAAAACTGCCAGGACAGGCGTTATCCGAAAGCCTGTCAGTGTGGTGTGTAAAGGCAATACGCCAACCGGGTTAACCTGCTGCGGATCAAGGGCAATTTCTTCCTGACTCTCGCGTAGTGCTGTGGTGATCACAGAGGCATCTTGCAATTCAACTTTGCCACCCGGAAAACATAGCTGACTAGGGTGGCTGCGTAGTTGAGCACTGCGTTTGCAAAGTAGCATTGAGGCTTGTCCATTCACCTCTAACAGTGGCACTAAAACGGCACTTTCCTGACCTTGTCCTAAAACAGGTGTCTGGTTTGAGTCGCTCAGGCTAAAGCGACTTATGACGTGTTGTAGATTCATAGGATGGGCAGTATCTTGTTCACCTTGTGATAAGTCTCCTGATACTCTAACTCACAGTCCGAGTCTGCGACAATCCCTCCACCGGCCCAGCAGTAAATTTTTTGCTGATGACACACTAATGTTCGGATGGTAATCGATGTGTCCATCGCACCACAGGCACTAAGATAGCCAACAGATCCACAATAGGCGCTACGTCTGTGCGGCTCTAACTCTTCAATGATTTCCATTGCGCGGATCTTTGGTGCTCCTGTGATAGATCCGCCGGGAAATGCGGCTTTAAGCTGGTCGACTGCGGTTTTACCTTCTGCGAGTTGAGCGGTAACAGTACTGACCAGATGGTGTACGGCAGGGAAGCTTTCAATTTCAAATAGTTTGGGAACCTGCACACTGCCTGGCTTAGCCACTTTGCCAAGGTCGTTGCGCAGCAGATCGACAATCATCACGTTTTCTGCGCGATCTTTGGGGCTGCACTGTAAAGCCGCTGCCTGCTGTGCATCCGCCTGCTGATCTTGTAATCTGGGTAAGGTACCTTTGATTGGTTTGGTCTCTACCTGGCCTTGACGCACTGAGATAAAGCGCTCTGGAGATACCGACACTATGGCATCTTCTCCAAGGTTAATAAACGCAGAGAAAGGTGCCTGGTTCTTAGCTCGCAAGGTTTTATAAGCACACCAGGGTGAGCCCTGGTACTCGGCACTAAACCTTTGTGCCAGGTTTATCTGATAACAATCACCGCTCCTCAGATAAGCATGGATACGGGCAAATTTGGCGGCATATTCGGTCTGAGTCATATTTGCCTGCCAATGACTGGTCAATGTAAATTTATCCCCTTCATGGCGATGTTGTTCAATGAGCGAGCGGTAAGTACTGAGTCGGTTGTAACCTGGCTGAGTAACAAAGTACCAACGATTAAGATGATTATCACGGATCAGTGCATCAGGATAAAGGCCGGCTACCATGTCTGGTATTGCAATGTCCTGTGCTGCACTTTGAGGTATACTTTCTATATACCTGCCAAGGTCGTAACCAAAGTAGCCGAGCCAGCCACCACAAAAGGGGAGGTCTGGGTGTGAAATGGCTTTCAGTTCAGCCAGTTTCTCTTGCATGATAGTGAAGCCGTCTCGTTCAACGCATTTGCCATCGAGATAAAATGCACCTTCTCTGGCTTCGAGTACGCACACCGGGTTGATACTCATGATATCAAACCGGCTATTCTCATGACTGGCATCGCTGGAGTCGAGCAATATTGCCAGTGGCTGAGAGGCAAGGGTGTCGAACACCTCAATGGTTGATAAAGAAATGTCTAGTTCAATGGTGTTACTACCTGGATTTGTCATTAACTGAACCCGAATGCTAGCCCGAAACGGGCGAGGAGGGTATCATAATTGTCATTGAATCCATAGCGTGTTTGATTGCATCCAGCTTGTGAATTTGGATAAGCACAGGACTTTAGTCGCTAATCTGTGATTGCGATACTCACTTTTCGCAAGATGGTATATAATCGCGCCTCTCAATAAACACCGGTTTACCTCGTCACAGACCGGAGAATAAAGGAACCGTCATGAGTACTATTCGTCAGCAAGACTTTATTGACAGCATCGAAGATGCGTTACAATACATTTCTTACTACCACCCATTGGATTTTGTTCAGGCTTTAGAAAAAGCGTACGACAAAGAACAAAGTAAAGCAGCTAAAGATGCGATTGCACAAATCTTGATTAACTCTCGTATGTCCGCAGAGGGCAAGCGTCCGTTATGTCAGGATACGGGGATCGTGACCTGTTTTGTAAAGGTCGGTATGGATGTTAAATGGGACAAGACGGACCTGACTGTACAGCAAATGGTGGACGAAGGTACACGTCGTGCTTACACCAATCCAGATAATCCGTTGCGTGCTTCCATAGTTGCAGACCCTGCTGGTGCGCGTAAAAACACCAAAGACAATACGCCTTCTGTTGTGCACATCGATATGGTACCGGGCGCTGAGGTTGAGGTGATGATCGCAGCCAAGGGTGGTGGGTCAGAGAACAAGACGAAAATGGTGATGCTGAACCCATCAGACGATGTTGCTGCCTGGGTAGAGAAAACGTTACCGACTATGGGTGCTGGCTGGTGTCCACCAGGCATGCTGGGAATAGGTATCGGTGGTACTGCTGAAAAAGCAGCGGTATTGGCAAAAGAGTCTCTGATGGACCCGGTTGATATCCACGAGCTTATGGAGCGTGGTGCTGAAACGGCGGAAGAAAAACTACGCCTGGAAATTTTCGAACGCGCGAACAAACTCGGTATTGGTGCGCAGGGCCTGGGCGGTCTGACTACGGTTGTTGACGTTAAGATCAAGTCTGCCCCAACACACGCTGCTTCTAAACCTGTGGTTATGATACCTAACTGTGCTGCAACTCGTCACGTACACTTTACGCTGGACGGTTCGGGTCCTGCTGATCTTAAAGCGCCGAAACTTGAAGACTGGCCTGAAGTGACCTGGGAAGTGGGTGAAGATACGCGTCGAGTTAACCTGGATGAAATCACCAAAGAAGATATCCAGGACTGGAAAATGGGTGAGACCGTGTTGCTATCCGGTAAGATCCTGACTGGCCGTGATGCAGCACATAAACGTTTGCAGGATATGATTAACTCAGGTGAAGGGCTGCCAGAGGGTGTTGACCTGACTAACAAGTTTATTTACTACGTGGGTCCCGTTGATGCAGTTGGTGATGAAGTAGTGGGTCCTGCTGGCCCAACAACATCGACGCGCATGGATAAGTTTACCGATCTGATGTTAGAGAAGACTGGACTGATCGGCATGATCGGTAAGGCTGAGCGTGGTCCAGCTACGGTCGAGTCTATTAAAGAAAACAAAGCCGTCTATCTGATGGCGGTAGGTGGCGCAGCTTATCTGGTAGCCAAAGCTATTAAGAAAGCCAGAGTGGTTGCGTTTGAAGATCTCGGTATGGAAGCCATCTACGAATTTGAAGTAGAAGACATGCCTGTGACTGTTGCAGTTGACAGTGACGGTGTGAATGCCCATACGCAGGGGCCAGCTATCTGGAAAGCTAAGATAGAAGAGCTGGATAGCAAGCTTAAGTAAGCGGTTATCAAGAGAGATTTAAAAAGAGGGCGCGGCCCTCTTTTTTTGATCTCCCGGCATTGGGACTGGCTACAGATATAGCTCACTTCAGGACGTTGGATATCCGCCACCTGGTCTCATCAGACCTGTTGGATTCGTAAAAATAATAGTACGCAAACAAGCCTGTTGACGTTTACGTAAAGATTAACCACCAGAAATTGTAAAAATTACGAAGAATTAAGCTCATTTGAATCGACTTAATGCATAATTAAGCCAATATATGGCTATTTAATGTATCATGCAGGCAGCTTTAACGCTTTTAGAGTCAATATCAACTCATATTGTGGATTGGATAGAGAGTTAGTGATACAGTTCGATGAATTTCAGCGCTATCTGACTCAAAGTCAGTCTATAACGGAGAACAAACAAAGTGGCTGTATTTAACCAAGTTGAATTTGATAACCACGAACAGGTGGTTTTTTGTTCTGATGAGGCTTCAGGCCTGAAGGCAATCATTGCTGTTCACAACACCAAACTGGGCCCGGCCGTTGGCGGTTGTCGCCTATGGGACTATGCAGACGATGCAGATGCTGTGTACGACGTACTGCGCCTTTCAAAAGGCATGACCTATAAGAATGCGGTTGCACGTTTGCCTTTCGGTGGTGGTAAATCTGTGATCATTGGTGATGCTAAAAAAATCAAATCTGAAGCGTTATTCAGAGCATTTGGCAGACACCTTGAGCGCCTTGGTGGTAGCTACTACTCAGCCGAAGACGTGAACATCACAACTGGTGATGTGATGACAATGCATAAAGAGACTAACTATGTAATGGGTCTTGAGGGCAAAAGTGGCAACCCGTCGCCGTTCACTGCGCTGGGCACATTCTTGGGTATTAAGGCTGCCTATCAGCATAAGCATGGTCATCAGGACCTGTCGGGCATAAAAGTGTCAGTGCAAGGTCTCGGTGCTGTTGCATATACTTTGTGTAAGCATCTGCACGAAGCGGGTGCAGAGTTATTCGTGACTGATATCAATCAGGCATCGATTGACAGAGTCGTGAATGACTTTGGCGCGACTGCCGTGAGCATTGACGAAATCTATGATCTGGATGTGGACGTTTATGCGCCTTGTGCTTTGGGTGCAACGGTTAACGATGAGACGATTCCTCGTATCAAAGCCAACATTATTGCGGGCTGCGCGAACAATCAGCTAGCTGAGTCGAGACATGGTGAAATCTTACGTGAAAAAGGCGTGCTTTATGCCCCTGATTACGTTATCAACGCCGGTGGTATCATCAATGTGTACTACGAAACTAAGCCGGAAGGTTATAGTGAAGAAGCAGCGACCAAGCATGTTGAAGGCATTTACGATACTTTGACAGAAATCTTTGCTCGCTCTGATGCCGAGCAAAAGTCAACTCACCTGATTGCCGACGAGCTTGCACAGGAGATCATCGCAAACGGTTTGTAATCACCGGACGATGTCATCAATATAGAGGGGGTTATCACTCCCTCTATATTAAACTATGAAACACATTACACCTTCAGACTGGCCTCGAGCTGAGCATTTTGATTTCTACCAGGGCTTTGAACAGCCTTACTTCAACATAACGACTCGCCTTAAAACGGGTGACCTTCATGCTTTATGCAAAAAGCGACAGCTTTCATTTACCTTTAGCTACTTATATTGTCTGAGCAAAGCTTGCCAGCATTATGCCCCGATCCGTTATCGGATAGTAAACGCACGTCCTTGCGTTGTTGATCAAGTTGACATGAGCTGCGTATTCTTGCGTGAAGACAGGAGCTTTCGATTTGTGCCTTTGGTTGCTTGTGAAGGTATCCACGACTACATTAAAGAGAATGAAGCACAAAAAAAAGTGTACCTTGAACAACCTTTGGTTAGTGAACACTTTTTGGAAACTTGTGACAATCCTCAACAACTTTATTTATCTATTTTGCCGTGGCTGGATTTTAGTAGTTTTAGTCACGCTCGTAGTGCAAAAGATAACCTGGGTATTCCCAAGTGTGTCTTCGGGCGCCTGGATAAACAAACCGGGGAACTGCCATTTTCAGTTGAGGTACATCATGGGTTGATGGATGGTTTGCATGTCGCTGAGTTTATTCAGCAAATAGAAACACAATGCAAATTACTGTGTGAACAGTTATTAGGCTAAGCATTCCTCCTTCCCTGAATCTGTTGTTGCGCGAAAGTGGATGCTTAGCGTCCAAAGAGAAATTAGCTCATTGATATTAAAAGCGAAATTAACTGCCAAATTGGTCAAGAGAAAGGCAGGGTGGAGGCGCTAAATTGCTGTAATAAAATGTAAATAAAGTTGCTTTGTGTATGAAATATAAGTGCTTAAGGTTTTTATTCTTGGTTTCCTTGTTAATACAATGTTTTTTTTCAATTTATTTCATCGCGACAAGCAAAAATTGTTTTAAACATGAAGTTGACATGGGCAATAGCATTTAGCATTATTGCACGGTTGATACTGCTAAAAGTATCCGGGGTACTCTCTAAGAGAGTGCAAAAATTATAAAAGTAACATTACTTAATTGGTTGGGAACTATGTCTGTTAAAATCAGAAAGAGCCTTGTAGCTTCAGCGCTTTTCGGCGCAGCGGCATTTGCAAGCAGCAATGTGATGGCAGATCCTTTGAATGACATACAAAAAGTAGGTCAGCAAACTCAAACGGCTGCTAAAAAGTCTCAAGACAAGATTGATGGTATCTACGGTCAAACTATCGAAATGGTAGCTGAGTACCGTGGAATTGTTGACGAAACAGAACTTCTGAAAGTTTACAACGACCACGTAGCACGTTTGGTTGCAGACCAAAATGCAAATATCGAATCTCTAGAACGTCAGATCGCGACGGTTGATAAAACTAAGCAAGACGTTGTGCCTTTGATGTATCGCATGATTGATACACTCGAGCAATTCATCAAAGCGGACGTGCCGTTTGATACTGAAAAGCGTCTAGAGCGTATTGAGAGACTACGTGAAACGCTAACTAACGCGAAAGTAACGACGTCTGAAAAATACCGTCAGGTACTTGAAGCATACAGCATTGAAACTAACTACGGTTCAGCAATGGTTGCTTCTCAAGGTTCGCTTGAAGTAGGCGGTAAGAACATTAATGTTGACTTCGCCCGTCTGGGTCGTATCGCTTATGTTGCTCAGTCTTTTGACCAGAAGCAAGCATGGGTTTGGAATACCAGCAGCAAGCAGTGGGATCAGCTAGGTGAGGAATACCTGAAGCCTGTCAAAGACATGATCCGTATTGCACGTGGTCAGGCTGCCCCAGAACTAGTTAAACTACCTATTTTCGGCGCGGAGTAATAAAACATGAAGAAACTATTTAAAGGTTTTGCCGTTGCTGCAGCATTAACAGTTTCTGCTGGTGGCGCGTTGAACGCACATGCAAATACTGATTCTCTAGACAAGATCCTAGAGCAGGTAAAGCAGAACCGTATCTCTGAAGGTAAAATCAACAAAGCTCGCGAACAAGAGTTCCTGTCAGATCGTGCTGACAAGCAAGCTTTGCTGAATAAAGCTAAGCGTGACCTAGCTGCTGAAAAAGCACGCGGTGAGCGTCTTAACAAGCAGTTCAAACAGAACGAAGTTACACTAGCAGAGAAAGAAACTGAACTACTTAACGCTCAGGGTACTCTGGGTGAGATGTTCGGTGTGGTACGTCGTAACGCAGCTGAAGCTATCGGTTCTATCGAAGCATCAATCATCAGTGCTGAAAAGCCTGGACGTTCAGAAGTTCTTCGTTCTCTGGCAGCAGCTAAAGAACTACCAACTACTCGCGAGCTGGAAGAACTTTGGATTGCTTTCCAAACTGAAATGACAGAATCTGCAAAGATCTCTACTTTTGAATCTGAAGTAGCAGAGCTAAGCGGTGACATCAATGTTAAACAAGTAACTCGTGTTGGTAACTTCAACCTGATTACTAAAGACGGCTACGTTGTTTACGATGCAGAAAACAAGCAAATCGTACCACTTGGTAAGCAACCTTCTTCAGACGTTCTGGCCACTGTTGCTGATCTTCTGAACACGCCTGCTAGCCAGTACACGCCTTTCGTTGTTGACCCAACGCGTGGTGCTATCCTACGTCTGAACACTCAGCGTGCAACTGTTGAAGAACGTTGGCACCAGGGTCAAGAAGTAGGTTACATCATCACTGCATTGTTGGCGCTGGGTGCATTAATCGCTGTTGTTCGTTTCATTGACCTAATGTTGGTTGGTGCGAAGATCAAGGCGCAAATCAAGAATGCTAACAACCCAACGGATAACAACCCACTGGGCCGCATCTTGAAAGTATACCACGACAACAAGAACCAAGACGTTGAAAACCTTGAGCTTAAGCTTGACGAAGCAATCTTGCGTGAAACGCCTCGCATCGATGCTGGTATCAACATCATCAAGATCCTTGCAGCTATCGCACCACTACTAGGTCTACTAGGTACGGTTGTTGGTATGATCATGACGTTCGAATCAATCACACTATTTGGTACTGGTGATCCTAAGATCATGGCAGGTAACATCTCTCTAGCACTTGTTACTACTGCGCTTGGTCTAATTGCTGCGCTACCGTTAATCCTACTTCACGCTATCGTTGCGGGTCGTAGTAAATCTATCCTACACATTCTTGACGAGCAAAGCGCGGGTATCGTTGCTGCGCACGCGGAGAAGGAGAGAGCATAATGCTAGTCCTGGTGGAGACGTGGGAATCTATCAGGGATTTTGTTGCTACAGGCGGCGATGTATTATACGTGGTCGCGATAGCACTCTTTCTAATGTGGGTATTAATGATTGAGCGCTATTGGTTCCTATTAGCTGAATTTCCTAAAATGAAAAAGGGAATAGTAAGCAGATGGGATGCCCGCCAAGATACTACATCTTGGTACGCACACAGAATCCGCGATGCATGGATTTCTGAAGCGTCTGAAAAATTAGATGAGCGCATGTTGATTATCAAAACATTGGTTGCAATGTGTCCGTTGATCGGTCTACTAGGTACAGTGACAGGTATGATTTCGGTATTCGAAACCATGGCTACACAAGGTACAGGTAACCCTCGATTGATGGCCTCAGGCATCTCAATGGCAACGATACCAACAATGGCTGGAATGGTTGCGGCACTATCAGGTGTATTCTTTAGCACCCGTCTGGAAGCGAGAGCTAAGATGGCTAAAGAAAAACTAATTGATAGCTTGCCACATCACTAGAGAGAGATTTTATTATGGCACGTAAACAACGTTTTCGTGAGGAAGAAGAAGCAGCAGTAGACATGACCCCGATGCTTGACATCGTATTCATCATGTTGATCTTCTTCATCGTTACCACCTCTTTTGTTAAAGAGGCCGGTATTGAAGTTAAAAAGCCAAAAGCTGCGCAGGCACAGCAAACTAAGAATGCGAACATCTTTATCGCTATCCGTGAAAACGGTGAGATCTGGATGGACAAGCGTCAGGTTGATGTTGAGCGTGTAAGTGCAAACCTTGAAAATCTGTTAGCTGAGCAACAAACCGAGACCGTTATTATCCAGGCGGATAAAGGCGCGAAACACGGTGTAGTTGTTAAGGTAATGGATCAGATTAAGGCAACTGACGACGCCTTGAAGATTTCAATAGCTGGAGCTAAGTGATGATTCGATTTCTGTTTTCACTTCTTGCAGGTGGGGCAGTAACCTTCGGCTTATTCTTCTTTATGTCCTATCTTATCTCAGGAGGAGCGGATAGGGCTGACAATAAGAAGGAAGAGATCATAGTCGAGATTATGTCGAATCCGCCTGAATCAGATGTGCAGGAGAGGAAGCGTGTACCGCCTCCGCCTCCTCCACCGCCTAAGCAGCCGCCTAAGCCGCAGCCGCCTCAGCCTGAGAATGCTAACCCGAACGCAGGTGCAATTGGCTTTAATATGCCTAGCATCGACATCGGTGGCACAGCTGGTGGTTTAAGTGGTCCTGGTGATTTCGGTCGTGACGGTGAAGCAACACCTATCGTTCGTATCGAACCTAAGTATCCGCCTCAAGCAGCGCGTGATGGTAAAGAAGGCTGGGTTCAGCTTCGCTTTACAATCAATGAGCTGGGTGGTGTAGATGATATTGAGATCATCGATGCTGAACCAAAGCGTATTTTCAACCGTGAAGCAAAACGTGCGCTTCGCAAGTGGAAATACAGACCTAAAATCGTTGATGGTAAGCCGCAGAAACAACCTGGTATTACTGTTCAACTCGACTTTAAACTTAACCAAGGTTAATAGGAGTAAGATATGAAGCAAATGTCTAAAGCAACAGCTCTTGCTCTGATGATGTCGTTGGCTGGCGGTGCGTTGAGCACCGCAGCATTTGCCGCTCCGGATCCTGCGAAGATCGAAGCGCGCAAAAACGCCAAAACCAAGGTTATGGGTGAGCGAGTTGGTAAAAAGGTTATCAAAGCGTTTGACCTGTATAACGAAGACAAAGTCGATGAAGCAATCGCGTTATTGCTTGAAATCGACGCGTCTGATGACTTCGACCGTGCTACGGTAAACCGTTATTTAGGTAACCTGTATGCTCAGAAAGAAGACTATCAAACAGCGATTAAGTACATCCGTCAGGCGATAGCGCCAGATGTGTTGAACTTTAAAGATCATGGCGATCTGATCAAGCTGTTAGGTGACCTTCTAATTGGTACTGAGCAATACGAAGGCGCGAAGAAAGCTTACTATGACTGGATGGATTTTACCGGTGAGCAAGATGCGAAGGTATATGGCCGTATCGCTCAAGCCAACTATGAACTTAAAAAGTTCAGAGATGTTATTGAGCCAGCGGACCAAGCTATCGCACTAAACAAAGAAGAGCCAAATAAGTCATTTTATATGCTTAAAATTGGCTCTTACTTTGAACTTAAACAGTTCAACAATGCCGTTAAGGTTGCTGAAGAACTGGTTAAATTGTTCCCTGAAGATCCAGAGTCATGGACTCGTTTAGGCTCCTTCTATATGCAAACGGAAGACTATAAAAAAGGTCAGACCGTGATGGAAGTTGCATATCGTAATGGCTATTTTGAAAAAGAAAACCATTACAAGATTTTGAGTAGCTACTACTCACTGAACGAGACACCTTGGAAAGCCGCTCAAGTTATGGAAAAAGCGGTTAAAGAGGAAAAGGTTAAGCGTACGAAGCAAAATGTCACAGCGATTGCTAGCTACTTCCACCAAGCCAAACACATTAGTGAAGCGGCAAAGTATTATGAAGAAGCTTCTAAGTTTGAAGACGATGCAGAGTTAATCCGCAAAGCGGGTAGTTTGTTACTGCAGGACCAACAGTATAGTGCAGCCGTTGTTCGCTTGAACAAAGCGCTGGAGCTTGGTTCTAAGAAAACAGGGACAATCTACTCTGATCTGGCAGAAGCTTACCTGTATCAGGAAAAGTATAAGCAAGCATATAGTGCGATTATCAAGGCTCAGGAAGATCCTAGAACGCGCAAATTCGCTCGCAGCTGGGCCTCTTTCATCAAAGAGAAAGCACAGCGTAAAGGCATCAGCCTTTAATTAGAAAGCCCCGAAAGGGGCTTTTTGCTTTTTATTACCCGCCAAAACATTGTGGCCTTTATTTGTATCACTCGCGAGGCTTCTACATTAGAACTTTGATTTAAATAACAAAACCTTCCATCAATTTTGATATACTCAAACTACATATGGACCTGAGTGCTAGGTGCACGTCCGCATAGTTGAACAAGGTTGGATAAACGTAAATGAAAATCTCTCGACGTAATATAGTCTGCGCGCTAGTAGCACTGACGATGGCAGCTTGTACAGAGCCACAAGTACAGATCTCATACGAAAACCTGTTGAAACAACTTAAACAGCTCAATTGGTTCGCTTACCAAAGCCGTTCAGAGCAGGCAGATACATTGTTGGAACTACCTTTTACAGAGCGTTACCTTGAGCAAAGGCATTATCTACTAACGCGTGCGGATCTGGATAGTCTCACCGAGGCGGCAGAGCAAGAATTACAATATCTGTCGATACAACAACGTTATCCAGAACGATTCCAGCCCTGGCCTGCCCATCTAAACATGGCAAAAATCGGACAACAACAGCTTACCTCGTCCCAGCTAGATGATTGGTACAGCTATGTTAAGTCACGTTTGAACGAAGCGCGCGAAAGTAAAATTGTACTTAACCGGATAGAAAAGCA
This sequence comes from Pseudoalteromonas sp. AWH4_217, assembly GCF_056161105.1. Lineage (NCBI taxonomy): Bacteria > Pseudomonadati > Pseudomonadota > Gammaproteobacteria > Alteromonadales > Pseudoalteromonadaceae > Pseudoalteromonas > Pseudoalteromonas sp. AWH4_217. Next base: position 26,019 of record NZ_JBSWYM010000010.1, read on the forward strand.
ACAGCTACTTGATTACCTAGCGCCTGATGTAACCAGGCATTCAAGTGCAGCGCAAGAGCTTGTCACGTATCTAGAAAGTTATCGGGTCAGGTCCTCTTTGGGAATGTATCAGCTGCCTAACGGAAAAGAATGGTATCAGAGCAAACTCAATTTTTATAGCGGCTCTGTTCGAGCGCCGGAAACATTGTTTGGCGAGTTGCAATCTTTGGCGGGTAAAACGAATGAGACGCCAGTGAAAATTAATGTTGGTACGCATGAGCCCGCTGTGCACCAATTGCTGTCAAACTGTGACAAGATGCCCGGGTTAAACTGGAGGGATGGATTTGTCTCTCTGAGACAAACAGTGAGTCAGTGTAAAAAGATACTTACAAAAGGTGAAGCTCAAGTTGCGTTATCTATGATGGAAGTCGATTTGGGTGTGCATTACTTTGCCTGGTCGCAGAAACAAGCTCTGTTGGCACTGCAATCTAGGTTAGCGCTGAATGAAGACCAGGCCTTCGTCGTGCTTAAGAATATCCTTTTCTATCCTGCAACCAGTTTTGTGTTGTTAGATTCAGTTATTTCTGTTTAGCCAGACATTCCAGACACCTTTGTGCGGCAGGATCGGCTGCTAGCAAGGTGTCTTCTATTTTCTTCTCACAATCACAGCAGTAGCCAAACTGGCCTATGTCCATCTGGCAAATTGCCGCCTCAACCTTTACCAGGCGTTCAAAATTAGGAAACTGGCCCGGACAGATGCGATCGGTTGCGATATCAACCCATTCATGTGGCGGTGATGATTGGAGGGTATCGATCAACGCCTCGGTTGCATGATTACTGGCTTGTTTTAAATCCGCAAGGAACTCGTGCCTGATCTGGTCGAGTTCAGTCTGCAATTTTACCTGATAGTGGTTCTTTAAATTCTCATTCATGGCGCTCTTCTCCTTTTCTGAGCATCCATTATCTATTAGGCTGCAGGCTCATTGTTATGATTTGAATCAAGCGCTGGGGACTTTGCGTATTTATCCAGCACAGATACCACGTCATCTTTGCTTTTCAGGCGCTTTATTTCATCAAATAAAGTGTAGGCCTGAGGGTACTGTAACTTTAAGTAACCAAGCCACTGTTTGGTGCGAGACGAGAAATATTTTTCGCCGACTTCGGGGTCCTGGTGCATAGAGGAGTGCAGGATATGATAGACCACTTCTTGCCATTCAAGCGGGCGGTATTCGCGCCCTTCCACATGTGCTTTTATTTTAGCTGCCAGGTCAGGCGTTGCCAGGGCACCACGTCCCAACATCAGGTTGTCACAGGCACTGCGTTGTTGGCAACGCATGGCATCTTCTACTTGCCAAATTTCTCCATTGGCAACCACTGGAATACTAAGTCGTTCCAAAAGTGGCGGGATTTTCTCCCAGTAGGCAGGCGGTTTATAGCCATCGCGTTTGGTTCGGGCATGGATCACCAAGCTGGATGCTCCTGCGCTCTGGACAGCATCGACGATTTCAGTGCTGTTTGCATCGTCATCGAACCCGAGTCGAATTTTCGCACTGACCTCATGTTCCAGAGGTACAGCCTCACGCACAGCACGAATAATCTGATAGATTTGCTCGGGCTCTTTAAGCAACACCGCGCCGCCTCTACTCTTGTTGACGGTTTTTGCAGGGCAGCCAAAGTTAAGATCGACACCATGTGAACCCAGTTTAACGGCTTTTCTGGCATTGGCCGCCAGTGCATGGGGCACCTGACCAAGCAATTGAATACGTACCGGCGTACCCGCTCGTGTCAGGCCACCATTAAGCAGCTCAGGGCAATAACGGACAAACACACGACGAGGCAAGGTTAAATCAACAACACGGATAAACTCAGTAACACACATATCGAACCCACCCAGGTCCGTGAGTAGCTCACGCATTTTGAAGTCGACAACGCCCTCCATTGGGGCTAAAAATAGTTTCATTATTACCGCACCAGAAAAAATTCGCGCTATTCTATACGAGAGAAGATGATTTATTAATAGGGAAATGGAGATAAAAATTTCTCAAATGCTGAAATAAATATCTTCGGTCCGTGGTCTACTAGGCGAATCATTCATTTTATTGCTACCGATTGAGAGAGAACAACATGAAATCAGTAAAGAAAACGAACACACTTGCAATGACACTGGGCGCGGCTGTAGTGACGGCTGCAACATTTAGTGCTCCTGAGGCCGCGGCGAATCCGTTTAGCTTTGAGCAAATGACAGCGGGTTATCAGCTAGACGCTGGAGAGGGCAAATGCGGTGAAGGTAAGTGCGGCGGTGACGCCAAAGGCAAAAAAGAAGGCAAGTGCGGCGAAGGTAAATGTGGCGGTGACGCCAAAGGCAAAAAAGAAGGCAAGTGCGGCGAAGGCAAATGTGGCGGGGACGCCAAAGGCAAAAAAGAAGGTAAATGCGGCGAAGGCAAATGTGGCGGTGATGCCAAAGGCAAAAAAGAAGGTAAATGCGGCGAAGGCAAGTGCGGCGGTGATGCCAAAGGTAAAAAAGAAGGTAAATGCGGCGAAGGTAAGTGTGGTGGTGATGCCAAAGGTAAAAAAGAAGGAAAATGCGGCGAAGGTAAGTGTGGTGGCCACGCTTAATTGATAACACGGCTAAGGAGTGATAATGACTAAACCATTTGGCAGGGTTGGCATGGGCCTGAGGCGAGAAATGTTAGATGATATCTTGACTACTCCCCCTCAGCAGGTCGACTTTTATGAGGTCGCGCCCGAAAACTGGATGACGCTCGGTGGCAAATTCGCTGCTCAGTTTTCGGAGTTAACAGCCATGCACCCGTTTGTTTGCCATGGCTTGTCATTATCACTCGGCTCCCCAGCACCATTAGACATCGAATTTGTAAGCGAGTTGAAAACCTTTTTCTCGACGCATAATATTCGTTGCTACAGCGAACACTTAAGTTATTGTTCCGGTGATGGTCATATGTACGACCTGATGCCTATCCCCTTCACGGAAAAGGCTGTAAAGCATACTGCGGCACGGATCAAAGAAGTGCAAGACAGACTAGAGCGCCGTATAGCTGTGGAAAACGTCTCGTATTATGCCGCGCCGGGTCAACAGTTATCTGAGCAGGACTTTACCTTAGCAGTGCTCGAAGAAGCTGACTGTGATCTGCTCTTAGATGTGAATAACATCTACGTCAATTCAATCAATCATGGTTATGATGCCAGTGCATTTTTAGCGGCGATGCCCAGTGAGCGTATCGCTTATGGTCACATTGCCGGGCATTATGTCGAAGCAGAGGATTTGCTTGTAGATACCCATGGCGATGCAGTGTGCGGTCCTGTTTGGCAATTATTGCAAGAAGCCTACCGCCTGCATGGTGTTTTTCCAACCTTACTGGAGCGTGATTTTAATATTCCTCCATTACCTCAACTTCTTGAGGAAGTTGATCAGATCCATACTGTGCAGAGCGTTGATAAGCTAAAAAGAGGGATTGCCTGATGTCGTTTCAGCAAATTCAGGCTGAGTTTATGGCTCATATTAAAGATCCCGATGTCCATCCAGCGCCTGAGGGCATTGAAGACCGCCGTATGCAGATTTACAGGGAGTTGTTTTTTAATAACATAGAGGGGTTTGTTGCTTCCACTTTTCCCGTATTAAAGAGTCTATATGAGGAGCAAACCTGGTTAACTTTGGTGCGTGAATTTTTCCGTCAGCATGATTGCCAGTCTCCTTATTTTTTAGAGATAAGTCGTGAGTTTTTGTTCTTTTTGCAAGAAGAGTACACAGCAACTCCGTCTGATCCTCCGTTTATGCTTGAGCTGGCTCACTATGAGTGGACAGAGTTAGAAGTGGCAATTGCGCAGGAAGTGACAGAAGAAGTGCCTATTCCACTGCCTTTATCAGAATTATCTGGGTTGCACCTTGCTCAGAGCGCACGCAGTGTAAGTTATCAGTATCCGGTACACCAGATAAGCGTTGAGCATCAACCTCATGAACCGTCAGGACCCCATTGCTTTATTGTTTACCGGGACCGTGCGTTTGAAGTGCAATTCATAGAAACAAACCCAATGACCGCACTTCTTATTCAAAATATTGTTGTTAACCCAGGGATAACTATAGGGGCGTTGGCAGGGATGTTGGCCGAACAGTTTAGCCAGTTTGACGAGCAGACCTTGATCAATGGGGCAATTCAAACCTTAAGCCAGTTTGTCCGCCTTGGCATATTGGTCGATAAAAAAGCATAATACCCCTTTATCGGGCATCTAAGTTCGATTATTATGGGCGCCGTTTTGTCGTGCTTATGCTGAGTGACAGACAAGCGGCAGATCCTGACGTGCCACACCTCAGACCAAGCTGCTTGCGCACCCGGCGCTTAAAAAATAAAGGTAGTAATATGTCTAAAGGTGATTTCAAAGATCCGTTTAACGCTAAGTATTTCCTGGCTTTTGTTGCTGTATTCGCTGGCATTGGTTGCCTGAATGCAATTCTGGGCTGGGCAACGGCACTGAGCGCTTAATCGCTGGTAATAACCTTCTGGTCATACAGAATTAAAAGCCACCTAAACTTTGGGTGGTTTTTTTCTACCCGAACATCACGAATTTATTGTGAAATCTGCCCAGCTGGCATTTCATGTGGTTGCTTTCTTGTTATAATCGAGCTCTTTGATATTTAAACTTATTAAGCAATTGATTATGACACAAGCAAACTTGTCACTGATTAAAGACAGCATCGCAACGGTTCCTAACTACCCTAAAGAAGGGATCATGTTCCGTGATGTGACTACCTTATTAGCTAACCCAGCAGCCTTCAAAGCAACTATGGATTGCCTGGTCGAAGCCTATAAAGAGCAGGGCTTCACCAAAATCATTGGTACAGAGTCACGTGGTTTCATCTTTGGTGCACCGCTGGCCTATGAACTAGGCTTACCGTTTATCCCTGTCCGTAAGCCAGGTAAATTGCCGCGTGAAGTGATTAGCCAGTCTTATCAACTTGAGTATGGCGAAGATGTACTGGAGCTGCATGTTGATGCCATCGAAGAGGGCGATAAAGTCTTGTTAGTTGACGATTTATTGGCAACAGGTGGCACCATTGAAGCAACCGCTAAACTGGTAGAGCGTCTCGGCGGTAAAGCTACTGACGCTGCGTTCGTGATTTCATTGCCTGAGTTGGGCGGTGAAAAACGCGTTGCAGATATGGGCATCAAAGTGTTAAAACTGGTCGAGTTCGACGGCGAGTAACCGACTATGAGTTATCAGGTTCTGGCGCGTAAATGGCGTCCACAGTCGTTCCACGAGATGATGGGACAGGAGCATGTCAAGCAGGCACTCATCAATGCTCTGAATGAGCAACGTCTGCATCATGCCTATCTGTTTACCGGGACTCGGGGAGTGGGCAAAACTACTATTGCCAGGATCTTCGCCAAGAGCCTGAACTGTGAGGTGGGGATCACCTCCACTCCGTGTGGCCAGTGTAGTGCGTGTGAAGAGATCGAAGCAGGTAAATTTATTGATCTTATTGAGATTGATGCTGCATCGCGTACTAAGGTCGAAGATACGAGAGAAATTCTGGACAATGTGCAATATGCCCCAACGCGCGGTCGCTACAAGGTCTACCTGATAGACGAAGTGCATATGCTGTCCAAGCACAGCTTCAATGCTTTGCTAAAAACCCTGGAAGAGCCACCTGAGCATGTTAAGTTTCTGCTGGCAACGACAGATCCGCAAAAATTACCGATTACGATTCTATCGCGCTGTTTGCAGTTTAACCTTAATGCCATGGCACAAAGCCAGATAGTGACTCAATTGTCGCAGATCCTGCCTCAGGAATCCGTCAATTTTGAAGAGACGGCACTGGAAGTTCTGGCCAAAGCTGCAGACGGCAGTATGCGTGATGCACTGAGCCTGACCGATCAGGCCATTGCACAAACCAATGGTGAGCTGACCTTACCAGCCGTACAGCAGATGCTTGGTTTGATGGACAGTAGCCACGCCGTTTTGCTTATGGCTGCGGTGTTATCGCAAGAGGGTGAAACCCTGTTGGCAGAAGTGGCCAACATAGCCCTGAAAAATGGTAACTTCAGCAGTGTGCTGGATGATCTCATCAGCCTGTTGCATCTGGTTCAACTAACTCAGCTGGTGCCTCAGGCCGCTAATTTTGGTCAGTTTGAAGCCGAGCAAGTTAAGACTCTGGCACAGCAGTTATCACCCCAAGACACCCAGTTTATGTATCAGCTGCTGCTTACCGGCAAGAAAGATCTCAGCTGGGCGCCAGAGCCTAAACTGGGCTTTGAAATGATCATGTTGCGGTTGCTGGCATTTGAGCAAGCCGACTTCAGCCAGGCATCAGGCCCGACGCCTGCTACTGCAAAGGATCCGGGTAAGGTTGGTAAGCTCAGAGATATGCTGAGCGTAAAGCAGCGTGGTCCGCAAGCTCAGACGAGCGCGGCAGCACCAGACCGCCAGCCACAAGCTGCACAAAATCAACCGGTTGCACCTGAGCCCCAGTCTGCGTCGGGTCAACAGAATGCGTCTGTGGTTAGTCCAGTGCAAAATAGGGCGCCTTCTCAACAGAAGGAGCCAATGGAGCAAGTCCCGGCTCAGAGTACAGCTCAGCAGGCAACGAGCCCTGTGCAGCAAATGCCTGAATCGCGGGTCGCACCTCAAGCAATTGAACCTCCTGCACAACATACAGAAGCGGCTTTGCAGCAACCTTCTCCTTCAGCACCTCAGCCATCACCTGAGGATGTCTCGACTGAACAACAATATCAGGACATCATGGCACAGGCTGAATCACAAGGATATGAGCAACACCAGAGCGAACCACAGTCTCAGGCTACACCTCCTCACCATCAGCATAGTGAGGTGTCTCAGCAGAGTGAACAAACACACGCACCGGTTCAGCAGTTGGCACAGAAGCAGCAGCAAGCTCAATCGGCAATTGCTCGAATTTTACAAAACCGACAAATCTCAGGTGCTGGTAAATTGCTTGCAGGAGATGACGAAGCAAAAAAGTCTGAGCCGCAGCAGGGCAGAGGTGCTGCACCTAGCGCTGTTGCGTCAGGCAGGACTTTTCCGCCGGCCTCGCCGTCAGTTGATAGCCAGACTGGCGGAACGAATGATACTCAGGGACAGAGCCTGCCACAGCAAGACTTTCAGCCAGTAGCGCCGCTTCGTAAAGCCAAAAAGCCGGATATGGCTGAGCGCTTTAAAAAAGATGAGAGCAAACTGGCACCTGAGTTATTAGAACAATTAGCGCCTCAGGTGTCGGACGATCAGCAGAACCAGGACAGTACACTTATTATTCCTGCGCCAGAGAATTTTGTCAGCCCGATCAGCGATATTAAATACGCGCATCAAAAAGATGATTGGGCACAGATGATAGAACACATGCAGCTGGGTGGTCGGGTAAGGCAGTTTGCGCTGCATGCTATGTTCAATCGCCAGGGCCAGCAATGTACTTTGCAGGTTGAGCAAAGCCAGCAGCATCTGGATTCAAATATGCTGAGAGAAAAACTACACGAGAGCCTGGTTGAAAACTTAAGTGAGCCGGTTGAACTCAATATCGAATTTGTAGATGCAGTGACTAATACGCCGTTTCTTATCCAGCAGGATATAGATCAGCAAAGATATCTTCAGGCGGTCGAAGCAGTGAATGACGATCCCGTGATCCAGGCCTTTGCTCGCGAGTTTGAGGCCTCAGTAGACGAAAAATCGGTAAGGGCATTGTAATTGTGTAAGTAAGCCCTTATCTTGTATCCCATAGAGTTTTAATTTTTTTGAAGTGTAAGAGAGCAGACTATGTTTAAAGGTGGAATGGGCAATATCATGAAGCAGGCGCAGCAAATGCAAGAGCGCATGGAAAAAGCCCAGGAAGAGATCAAGAACCTTGAAGTCGTTGGTGAAGCCGGCGCAGGCCTGGTTAAAGTCACTATGCTGGGTAGCCACAATGTGCGCCGCGTAGAGATCGACGAAAGCCTGATGGAAGACGACAAAGACATGATCGAAGACTTGCTCGCTGCGGCAGTGAACGATGCTGTTCGTCGTGTAGGTGAAGAGTCACAAAAGCGCATGGCAGACGTCACAGGTGGTATGCAGATGCCGCCGGGCTTCAAGATGCCTTTCTAATTGAAAGTTAGAAAAAATGGCGCCTGATGGCGCTATTTTTTTGCTTAAAATCTGACAACTTCCAATAGAAAATAACAAGGATATCAATGAGTACGCGAGCGCTGGTTTTTCCAGCCAATTTTAAGCTGGTTTTATATGCAATGGTTGCGATGGTTCTGGTGCAGCTGTTGGGGAGCGTAATTGGGTTGCCAATTGGGCGACTCGGGATTATCCCACATAATGAATATTATCTGAGTGGCATTATCACCGCCCCTTTTGTGCATGGCAGCTGGGGTCACTTAATGAGTAACCTGGTGGGTCTCACTATCAGTGGTTATCTGGCCGCGAGGCTACCCAAGTTTAAAAGCGCGACGCTGCTGATCGTGGTTACAACTGGGTTGCTCGTCTGGCTGTTTGCCGGTTCAGGTAATCACATTGGTGCATCCGGTCTGGTCATGGGATATTTTGGTCTGTTGCTTGGTGCTGCGTTGTTTAATCGCAACGTACTGGCCGTGCTCAGTTTTATTGCCTTACTGATACTCACTTATTATGCCAATATCAGCTTTTTAGCGACTTTGCTCGATTTCTCAGCGCAAACCAGCAGCTCGAGCCATATCTTTGGTTTTATCAGCGGGCTGGGCGCGGCTTATTTGACCAGGACAAGTCGCAAGCGGGTGCTGAATAAGTAGGTTCGCTGCTTGTTGACTACACCAATCGTCGATTTACCAATGAGTACCGCAAATTTGGTTTTGTAAGAAACATAACAACTTGTAACGCAGGGAAAAAGTGGTTCTAATAGACTTCTAAAAGTTGTTTAGGCCGAGAGTGAGTTGTGTATCGGCTCGAATTAAAAATTTGGATTATGTCTTGTGACGGGACTCAGTCGCAAAAGGAGTTTTACATGTTGAGAGTGAGTATTGTCATACTGCTTTTTTTAGTGTCATCTGTGGCCAATGCCGCGAGTTTTACCATAGTGGAAATGCCCAAGTCGAAATACCTTGCGGAAGCACCCAAGATCACGGTGGCATTACCCGCTTCATATTCCTCACATCCGAGCAAAAGATATCCCGTGTTTTACCTGCTTGATGGTGAACTGAATGGTGAATTAGTTCATGGCATGTTGCAAAGGCTGCATGAATCAAACGGGTCTTACGAACACATAATTGTTGGCATAACCAGTCAAAATCGAATAAAGGATTTTGCGCCAACAGTAAATCAGGACCCGAGAGGGCCTGTTGGCGAAGGGGGTGGGGGAGATGCTTTCTTAGATTTCATTGAAAAAGAGCTCATGCCAACCATCGCTGAAAATTACCGCACGAATCAATTCAATTCACTTGCTGGACACTCTATCGCGGGCTTATTAGTGATCCATAGCTTTCAGTCTCGACCTGCATTATTTCAAAGCTTTTTTGCATTCAGCCCTGCTGTTTGGTGGGGCGCTCGTGAAACCGCCGAAGCAACCAAGAAATATGTTGCATCAAAAGGGCGGATGCAAAACTATCTCTATATGAATATAGGCAGCGAAGGCGGTGAAATGCGCGAGGTCTATGACTCCCTGGCACAAACAATATTAAGAAATCGTCATTTAGACTCACAACTGCAGTTAGACGAGTTTGATGATGAGCCGCACGATTTTACACTGGCCGTTGGCTTGTATAATGCACTAAAAGGGCTGTTTCAGTACCAACAGCAGCAGGCCTTTTAGCAAGGGAGAAGATTATGTATGAATATCTAGTCGGGTTAGAGGTAACGGACGATGAGGTGTACGGCCAGTACCGTGCTGCGATGAAGCCTATTTTAGGCAGGTATCAGGGTGGGTTTGGTTTCGACTTTATCGTCAGCAAGGTGCTCAAGTCAGAGACGAGTGAACCGATCAATCGGGTCTTCACCATTTATTTTCCAAGCAAAGAAATCGCGGATGACTTTTTCAGTGACCCCGAATATGTAAAAGTAAAAGCATGCTACTTTGATGCATCTGTTGCGCATACGACCATAATTTCTGGCTATGAGAAGCACAATTGAAGTGTGTGTTATTAACCACAAGAATAAATGAATAAGAAGAATAATATGATTTTCAGGCAAATAGTAAAAACGACCCTGGTCGCCTTTCTCTTATTGAGTTCTGGCGTGTATGGGGCAGTAGCTCACTTATCGATGGAGAAAGACGGACTGGTTGGTAAGTTCTATTCTTCAGACTCGACAGAGCAGCGAATTGGTGTCCTTGTTCTTGGTGGCTCGGAGGGGGGATTACCCGAAAAGCTTGCTCAGCCAGTAATCGAAGCTGGCCATCCCACTCTGGCATTGGCCTATTTCAAATCCAAAGGCTTGCCTCAAGAGCTGGAGAAAATTCCGCTGGAGTATTTCACCAAAGCCAAATCCTGGTTACAAAGTCAGCGTAAAGTCTTTCCGGATAAGTTAATTGTGGTTGGCTGGTCAAAGGGCGCTGAAGCTGCATTATTACTGGCAACCCGAGATCCGCAGATCTCGAAAGTGGTTGCTATTGCACCAAGTTCAGTTGTTTGGGCGGGAATTCTAAAGGACTGGCAGAAAGTTCCTGCATCGAGCTGGACTGAGCAGGGGAAAGCGTTGCCTCATGTGCCTTTCAAACCCAGTGGACCAGTGAACGGCTTGCGAGATTTATACACTCAGTCGTTGTCAAACCGTGCTGACGCTGACCAGGCAGATATACCCGTTACAGCTATTCATGCTCAGGTTACCTTAATGTCTGGTGAGAAAGACACTATCTGGCCTGCACCTCAGATGGCTGAAACGATTTGCAACAAGATGAATGCAAAACGCGCCGGGCAGTGCGAGCATCTTTACTACAAGGGCCTGGATCACTTGCTGAATTATCAGTTTATTGAGGAAGGTACAGATATGCATCGGTTATTTATTAAAAAGCTCTCTGGTGGCTTTTAGTATGGTCCACTAGTTCAGTGCTGGCTGCACTATTTTGACTATCTAAGCGACGCACAGCGTAGAGCTTTCAGCAAAAGGCATTGTGGTAACGAACTCTACCAGGCAGATGATCTTTTAAGCGATTTAAAAAGCAATAGATAAGGTTTTTAAAGATGCCCGCTGTTTTGGCATTCAGTCGTAGCCAGCACAGAGCCGGTAAGTCGATCCAGGCCTGTATTGTTTGACTGTGTGGCGGCGGGCTTTGTTAAGGAGCAACAGAGAAATGTTTTGGAAAATAATGTTTTGGGCCACAGCCCTTTTGTTGATCGTGCCTTTACCATTCAAGGTCGGTGCGCTCGTATTAGGTCGGGATACACGATCCCCGTTAGTTATTATTGAAGAGCTATCTAACGCCGTATTTCTTGGCATAGGTTTAATCGCGTTCTGGCAATACGCCTATACCAACGGCATAAGTAATATTCCTCAACTATGGAATGGGTGGCTTTTTATTGCTATTGCTTGGTCAATATTAGCGGTATTTAAGTCGCCTAAACTTAGTTATGCGCAGGAAAAAATTGGCAAAACTACAACCGTTGCTGTGAGTGTGCTGAGCACGATCTTTTTTCTGCCTATGTTTGTTGCTGTTTTTAATTACGCAAACTGACTAACACCTAGGTTTTTATATAACGAGCTAGGTGCCAAGAATTAAAGAACACATTGAGCCAGAGTGATTGTCATGGAAAGCGTACTGCTCAATTTATAAATGTTGATTCAGAGTGCAATTACGATAACAAAGTCGACGGTGAAGGCCTGCCCCAAAGACGCGTATTGCCGAAATGGCCACTTGAGTGGCCATGCTTATCATTACTGATTGGTCAGGTCGAGATGTGTTTGTTTACCAAAACACTTTGGTAACTTTGAGCCTGCCGCCATCGTTTTCACAGGTTGCACCCAGTGTCGGGTTGTAAGTCTGCGAAATTTTGAACCACAGCTGAACCTGATTACTGTCCAGGCATTGGAAGTGATAGTAGCGGAAATCCCCCGGGTTGCTGCCGCGGGCGTGAGTTGTTGTGCTGAGTGTAAACAAACAGGCTGCAACAGCAGCCAAGGTCATAAGCTTTTTCATTTTAGTTTCCTTCATACATTGTTTTGCTCCTTCCACAGATAACGACTTGTTTGTCATTTTATATCGTTAAATGTGAACAAAATTAATAATACGTTACCAGTTCGGTTTTTGTCCACATACTAATTTTGTTCATAACATTCAAATGTCAGACTGATTTTTAAGTCGCAGATATATATAGCTATTTTTTCTTTTCTGCAATCAGTATGGCTATCTCAACTTGGTGTGATAAAGAAAACAGTGGCTGAAGAGTCAGTTTTTTTGCAAATTGATTCGTTTTTAGGTACGTTTAATTAGCACTTAATAAACAAATCAAGAGTGCATAAGTGCAGAATAATAAAAAAGCGCATATCTGTCATTGACAGCTTTACCTGACCCAAGGAGGAAGCGGATGTTTGAATTCTTTGCAGCATTATTAGGCCTGGTTGCTACCGTCTGGATTACATTCGGTGTGTACATTGCTGGTCGATTTTACCCTGACTACGATCACTTTAATCAGTTCTGCAGCGAACTGGGTGCATCGGGAAGCCCGACACAAAAGTTGTCTCCCTGGATTAATAACTACCCACTGAGCGTGATGTTTGTGATTTTTGGCTGGCATGTGACTCAGCTGCCGGATGCGAGTATCGCGTTTTATATTACGGGCGGATTGATTGTGTTTCACGGTATAGGTACCTGGTTCGCTGGCTATTTCCCCATGGACAAAGACCCCTATACACTTACGCCGAGCCGACATTGTCAAATCCACTCAACGGCCGGTTCAGTCGTGATGTTAACTTTGCTGGTTGCGCCCGTTATTATCACAATCAGTCCCGACTCTGAACTGATCACGCCGTGGTTTCGTGTATTCTCTGTTTCAGTGGTATTAGCATCGATTTTTTTCACTATCAAGTTGGTTAAAGCATATAAAGCCAGGCAAGGGGCAGGTTTGTACCAGCGTTTGTCCTACTGGACTCAACTTATGTGGTTGAGTGTATTTTCTTTGATGTTGGCGTAATGAATGATGGTGCCCGGATAAAACATCGGGCACCTGCTGCTTTAACATTTTAGTGCTTCAACAACCAAAAACTCCCCTTCATGAGTGCTATGTACTGCGTGCGATAGTTGAGAAAAGCCACTGCCTTTGAGCAAGGCATTTATACCATCGAGCGCCTTTAGTTGTGAATGCACCTCCATATCTCCCTCCGCTGGTGCATTGAGATCTTCACATAACCATAGTCGCCCACCTGATTTGAGTGCAGAAAAAACCAGTCCCATTGCGTAACTTGGGTTTTGCCAATGGTGGACGGAAAATGCAGCGATGACTAAGTCTTGCGTATTATCGGAGACATCCAGTGCTTCAGCACCGGCCTCAAAAAATTGCAGCTGAGCAAGTGACAGCCCGGCTTTTTTCTGGCGCGCTTTTGCTAAAGCGATCATTTTAGGTGTGGGATCAAGTGCCGTGACACGCACGTTGGCTGCAGACTGCGCCAGGCACAGGCTTAAAAAGCCGCCGCCACAGCCAATCTCTACGATGTTGTAACCGGGTTGCACTTTCGCAAGTTGCGGAATTTGCTGGTGGAACGCCAGCTCCCCCCATTGCTCGTCGTAGCTGATTGCATGTTCGTCATTCCAGTGGCTCATAACTATTCCTCTTGTAACTTGTGGTATGGGATCAGTATGCAGGCAAGATGCAGGGCAGAGCAGAGCGCAGTTTAAGCGAAAATCGGCTTATTCTAAGATTTGAGTATCGGCACAGTTTGTAACGTAAGAAATATTTACAGACACTTTTTTAGTCCACATTTTGACAAATTCCGTATTAACTAAAGAGACTAACAACACGGACTATGGATACGACAATGAGAAAGCTTTTGATGGTGCTGGCGTTGCTCACAATGACTGGCTGTTCAACTAAATTTATTTATAAAAACGCCGACTGGCTGAGCTATTGGTATCTTGATGACTATGTTTCGCTTACCGATGAACAGGAAGCGCAGTTTGACGAGCGCTTGCTTGCCTGGCTGGACTGGCATAAGTCACAGGAGCTGACACAGTACGCCCAGCAGCTTACTATGCTGAAATCAGATATAGAAAATGACAAAATTACGCTGGAGCGGATTGGCTACCACCGTGCACAAATGCTTGAACATTGGCATCGCTTGCGCAACAAAGTGGTGCCAGATCTGGTCGAAATGGCCCCAATGCTCAGTGATGCGCAGGTCAGTGAACTATTTGATGAAATTGCCGCAGGAGAAGTTGAGCGGACAGAGAAAAGAGCAAAGCGTTCAGAGCAGAAAAAACACAAACGCTGGCTAAAAGAGCGTAAGAACAACCTTAAGCGCTGGATCGGTAGATTGTCTGCTGAACAGGAAGGGCGCATTGAGCAGTTGTATGAGCAGCAAGTCAGCACCGCCGCGTTATGGTCAGACTATCGCGCGCGTTATCAGGGAGAGCTCAGAGCTTTGTTTGCTCAGCCCGAGCGCGGTGATGTGTTCAAAGCCAGGCTGTCTGAGTTACTGATGGCTCCAGAAGTCTATCGTTCTGAGCAGCTGAACCTGGCTAATGAGCAAAATAGCAAAGCCAACCATCAATATTTGCTGGATGTATATCAAAGCCTCAGCGAAAAACAGAAAAAACGGCTGGTTGCGGAGTTGGATGACCTGATTGAGGATATCGAGTCTCTTGCTGAGGACGAGTAATCACAAAGGCGACGCATATAGCGTCGCCTAACTTTCCTGCCTACCAGATTAATCCAACAGAGTCAGTTCGGTGACATTGCGTACACCAGGCTGACTCATATAGTCATTTTTAACACCAGTTACACGCAGTTTTTTACCCAATAAAGCAGGGTTCAGCTGAGGGCTGTATGTCGCACGCTGTGATGATTCCAGCTTGATGTACAGCTTGTTACCTGGCGCGTTTGGATCGCTCAGCTCCAGGGCGTAAATGTTGTTGATGGCTGAGGTAATGGTGCCAGCCACAACAACGGGTGTGCCATTGCTTTTTGCCAGTACTTCGCTAACCGTCATATCCAGGTTAGGATCCGGGTCTGGTGAAGTTGACGACGCCTTGGCAATTTCAGAGACATTACGGATACCAGGCTGACTCATGTACGAGTCGCGCTTACCTGTGATCACCAAAGTCTCATCCAGTATGCTTGGGTTCAGTTGCGGGCTGAACTCGGCGCGCTGGCTGGATTCAAGCTTGATGTTGATGGTGGTGCTGTCGTCAGATAAGTCAGACAGAACCAAAGCATAGATGCTGTTCAGCGGTGCTTTGACCTTACCGGTTAAAGTAATGGTTTCACCCTGAGCGGTGGCCAACGCCTGAGAAACGGATAGCGCGCTCGGTGCGATAACCAAATCTGTAACGTAGCGGATCCCTGGTTCACCCATGTAGCTGTTGCGCTTGCCGGTCACTAACAGAGTTTTACCCAGAATTTCAGGGTTCAATTGCGGGTTGAAGTCAGCGCGTTGATTGGACTCTAACTTGACGTTGATGCTGACAGCCGGGTTATTTAAGTCTGTCAGTAGCAGGCCATAGATACCATTGACGGCGTCAGTTACTTTACCCTGAACAACTAACTCAGTGCCGGTTGTCGCCGCCAATGCGTCAGCAACAGACACCGCAGTGCCTGGTGTTGGATCCGGGTCAGGATCAGGGTCTACCTGGCCCTGGCCATACGGTGCATTGAAAGAGTTGTCTTTGTAGGTATCAGTATCCCATGGGTTAAAGCCGTTACTTGGATTACTCCAGGGCTGACCATTGTTGGGGTCGAACATTTCCTCAGAGGTCATGGGGGTGGGCGTAACGCGACCTGGTGTGCGACCATTGGCACCATCGAAATGGGTGTAGCTTTCAGGTGTAGCCAGCCAGTTGATGATATTAACTGATAAGACAGAGGCGTGACCTGGATCTGTCCAGCCCGGGTAAGTTTTTTTGGTGTTCCCGTTGTCCTGTCTACGATATTTAGGAGTTGCATCTTCGATGGGGGAGGAGTCACCAATGAATGCTGCTTTACCAGCACCAGACTTAGCGATGGCAACGTAAGGGCCTTCGGCCTCGCCACCAAAATACAGGCCAGAGTCTTTGGCATATTTCCATTTAGTTGGATTGTCTGTTTCAGCAAAGTAAACCAGGCCTTTGGCTTTTTGACCATCAACGATGGCCAGAGTCGCACCAGCAGCCATTAAAATTGGCGCCACACCCTGGGTCAGACCTTCTGTCTGATTCGCCGGCTCTACACCACTGACACCTTGCTTATAGTCAACACCGTTAAAGCGAAAACGAATACCAAAGTTTTCTACCAGCCAGCCTTGCTGAGCACTCTTTGGGTTACGCCAGTCACCGTAGGCGCCGCCGAGATTATATTTGCTCAGATCTGAGCGGTTGTAGCCGTTGAAGACTTCGGTAGCATCCCAGGTGTTGAGGTTACGGTCCGCGTCATAGTGGTCGGCGATAAAGAAAATACCTTTACCCGCAGCAACGAAGGTTTCCAGTGCCTGTTGCTCTGCAAGGGTAAAGGGACGGTTAGTTTCCGCGAGGACAAAAACATCGGCATGTTTGATGGCATCATAAGTAATGATGGCTTCGTTGGCCTGAGTTGAGATGTTGCGATCGTCATAAAAGCGAATTTTACCGTCATTGTTTAAATCGACGCCGCGATATTCTTCGACACGATAACCTTCAGCGACCAGCGCATCGGCGAAGTCAGAAAAGGCGCCGTCAATAACCCAGTCGGCATTACCTTCAACACCGCCGTGTGAGACGTCGAATAATACGGTTTTGCCATTACTTTGTTGTGCACTCGGTACTTTAACCGGTGCGGTATTGTTCCAGTTGTACGGTGTGGCAGCCTGCAAAGCAGTTGCTGATAGTGCAAACGCTACACCAAGGCCTAAGACTGTGAGTTTAGATAGTTTCATCATCAATTCCCGTTGTGAATATCAACCAGACCTTCAACCTATGCTTTGTAAGCGCGCTCACTCAGAGAGTCAAATTGTCGCGAACGTCGCTAAACAATCGTATTTAACTCACCAAGTCGCCAAGCTTCCCTGGCAAGCACACAGTCCTTTGGCCGTAAAGTCGCGCACTGAGTTCAGGTGGTTGATATGAAGTTGCCGCATACTGCCTGTGATTACGGCGCGATATAAAAGCCACGCAAGTGCGTGGCTTTTAATTTGTTTATCGCTCTGACACTCAGTTTGCAGGCTGAGTCAGGTCGATTTGATAGATTGCAAAACCATCTTCTGTGGTTTGATTTAAAGGCGTGATATGGGCAAAGCGTGCACTGAATGCTGTTGCCTTATCCGATGGTGAGCTGTAAAACACAACGTTAGCCCCCGCTACCGGAGCAAATGACCAGTTACCATCTGCGCTTGGGTCCATGCCGGTTTCAGGGGTTTTGTTTGACTGCAATGAAATATAATCAGCGACCACCTGACGGTTTTCGTTTGGTGAGTCTACTGCGATTTTTTCACCAGAGATCCCCGGGAAGTTACCACCACCTGAAGCACGATAGTTATTGGTTGCCACCAGGAATACCTGCTCATCGGTTACCGGCTCGCCCTGATAGGTAAGCGCTTTAATACGGTTTCCGTCAGACACCTTGTTGCCCTTAGTGTCATATCTTGCGGGCTCTGTGACATCAATTTGATAGCTCACACCGTCAAGGACATCAAAGTTGTAAGAAGGGAAATCCGGATTGACCAGCACTTGAACCGTATCCGTGTTAGGCGTGATCTGATTGAACTGACCCGCTGACATTTCCAACCACTGCTTGACTTCAGCACCATTGAGTTTGAGCACTTTCAGCACGTTAGGATAAATATACAAGTCCGCCACATTGCGATAAGCGATGTCACCTTTATCAACCGCTGTGAAATCATCGGCGCCGCCCCGGCCAGCTCTGAAAGGGGCACCCGCTGAAAGGACCGGAAGGTCATCCAGTTCAGTCCCTTTTACAATGGCCTGTGTGTACCAAAGTTGCGCGTCGGTGACTATCTGGATAGACGGATCGTCGTTAACCAGTGCAAAGTAGCTGTTTACCTCGTCAGAGATTTTGGCAAACGGCTCATTAACCCAGGTTTTGGTTTCATCGTGTGCGGCCATTGCCGCGTTTTCGACCTGTGCATCGTTAACGGCTAAAGACGTGACAGTACGATCTGGGTTGGTGATAGAAATAGGTTCCAGCGTCGACTGAGTGTCTTTTACCTGCCACCCGTCAGCACCGTATTCTAAGGTCATGTCGATGATACCCAGGTTATTACCCCAAAAACCGGGCATGACGGCCGCGATGCCATTAATAGTACCTTTCTCATTGTCGACACCATGTTCTTCTAGGCCTGCATAGCGTGGACCCGGGAAGTTCGCATGGGCATGACCAAACATAATGGCATCAATGCCGTCGACTTTGGACAAGTAGTAGCTGGCATTTTCAGCCAGAGGTTTTTTCTCTGCCGTTTCCAGTCCAGAGTGCGGAATAGCTACTATGATGTCTGCACCGGCTTCCTTCATTTTAGGCACATAGTGTTTGGCCATATCGACAATGTCTTTGGCTATGACCTGGCCTTCCAGATTGGCTTTGTCCCACTGCATAATTTGTGGCGGCACAAAACCGATGTAACCGATTTTTAGTGTTTGTGTGTCGCCATTTTTATCAATTACCTGCTTGTCTTTAATGATGTAAGGGGTGAACAGTGGTACATCGTTGTTTGGATCATCGTCACCATCATCTTTAAACACATTGGCTGAGATATACGGGAATTTGGCATCGTCTATTGCTTCGTCCAAAAATTCCAGGCCAAAGTTAAATTCATGGTTACCAATGTTGGCCACATCGTAATCCAGTGTGTTCATCGCACCATAAATCGGGTGGACATCACCGTCTTTAAGGCCTTTAATTTTGGCCATATAGTCGCCAAGCGGGCTTCCCTGGATCAGGTCACCATTATCAACTAATACTGAGTTTGTAGCGGCTTCTCGTGCCTGACGGATCAAAGTGGCGGTTTTTACCAGACCGACCTTGTTGTCTTCTTTGTTCGAGAAGTAGTTAAAGTTCATCAGGTTCGCATGCAGATCCGTTGTTTCCATGATGCGCAGCTCTAGTAAGGTGCCTTCGGCTATCGTGGGCTCTTCAGGTTCCTCAGGGTCTTTGTCATCATCCTTTGGCTTATCATCGTCTACCGGCTGCTTGTCATCGGTCGGTTGTTGGTCGTCTGTGGGTTGTTTGTCTTCATCCGCCTGCTGTTCTTTAACCGGCGGCTTGATCACAACTTTGTTATCGTTATCTGAACAACCAGTGATCAATGCGGTTGTGCCGCAAAACATTGCGAGTGTTAGTAATTTTAATTTCATAGTCCTGACTCTGTAATTGTTTCAGGGGCAGTACTATAGAAACCAAAAAAGACAAAGAGGCTAAGAATTAATGGCATCTCTGTGCCAGATATATGGCTAAAAAAAGACTTTTATTCTTCTGTTAACATTTTAAGCCACGACCGATTTATTAAATTAAGTATCTGATATTTATTAGGTAAATTCAGTTTGTCGAAAGCAATTCATGACTCTTTGTGAAATGGCACTATTGATAAGAGTAAAGTATGGCATTGGTGGAAAATTGCACAAGATGCTTTGCACTCCAGCGCTGGAGCGCCAAGCAGGTGTTTTCAACTTGTGTTCTGCCACTGTCATTATTGACAATTTTGAATGAGTAGAAAAGCGCCCGTCTGGAGCTATTATTTTGCTTTAGGCTGATAAAGTTGCTCTATTCCGGGAATATTCAGCTCCCAGCGCGGCTTATGCTCGCCGATATAATGTCGTGCCGCGTCCAAAAATAATCGGGTTCTGACCGGCAGATCCCGGTGCGGGTAAACGGCATACACCGCACTGTAATCGGGCAGGTTGACATGGGTCAGCAGGGGGACCAGCTGGTCGGTATCTACTCCGTCGGCGAAGAAGAAGGCCGGTGCAGTAAAAAACGCGGTGTGCGATAGTACTTTGCTCATCAGGGCCTCTGCGTCATTGGAGCGAAACACTGGCGTAATGGGCTGCTCCTGCGGCTTGCCATCTTCGTCGATATAGCTGATAGCTTCAAAGCGCAGGTGCGAGCTGCTGTAAGAGGCTGCGGGCAAGTCTGCCAGGTCGGCCATGGTCTTGGGCTCGCCATAGGTGTCGATAAAGCGTTGGGTTGCCAGGATCAGCATTTTATTACGGGCAATTTTTCTGGCCACCAGAGAGGAGTCGCGGGGTTCACCAACCCGAAACGCCAGATCATAGCCTTCCGAGATCATATCCACCACCCGGTCATCCATACGTATCTCAACACTGACCTGAGGAAAGCGTTTCTGGAAATCGTTGATGACTGGCATCAGGTAATGTTGGCCGATATAGCTCGATGCGGTAATGCGCAATAAGCCCCTGGGCTCCTGGTGATAGTTTTCCGCCAGTTGCACCGTATCCTGTAACAGCAGGCGTAAGTCTGCGGCCTTTTTTACCATTTCAGCGCCGGCCGCAGTCAAAGAAAATGACCGGGTTGTGCGATTCAGTAACCGAACGCCCAGTTCTTCTTCGAGCTTGCCTATCTGTTTGGAGATCACTGAACGGTCTATATTTCTTAGTTCAGCTGCCTTAGAAAACGACCCCTGCTCAACAACTTCGAGCAACATAATCAACCGGCTGGTGGTATCCATAATCTGTCCTTTCAACACAAAGAAAAGTTTATTGG
Source organism: Pseudoalteromonas sp. AWH4_217 (assembly GCF_056161105.1). Lineage (NCBI taxonomy): Bacteria > Pseudomonadati > Pseudomonadota > Gammaproteobacteria > Alteromonadales > Pseudoalteromonadaceae > Pseudoalteromonas > Pseudoalteromonas sp. AWH4_217. The sequence goes on from NZ_JBSWYM010000010.1 coordinate 46,802, forward strand.
TGCCATTCTGGCACTAATGTTTTTAAAAAACTACCATTTTTCTTCACGGTAATTCTTCGTACCATCATAGCAACTCATACTGTCGGAGAATGTCATGAATAAAATTAGCTATACACTCAGTGCGGTCGCACTTGCTTTGGTGCTCAGCGGTTGTAGCCAGCCAAATGCACAGGAAGGGCAGCAACAGCCGCCACCGCTGACCATTGACGTGGCGCAGGTCAAAATGGCCCCGGTGCAGTCATGGCATACCTTTACCACGCGTTTGCAAGCGCCGGAGCGGGTCGTGCTTAAGCCTCGCGTATCTGGTCAGGTAGAGCAGATGACATTCAAAGAAGGTGAAAGAATTGAAAAGGGCCAGACGTTGTTCAGACTCGACCCGCGCCCGTTTGAAGTGCAGGTTGAAACCCTGAACGCACAGCTGGTCAGTGCTGAGGCTGCGCTGATGCAGGCTAAAAGCGAAGCACGCCGTGCTAAACAGCTGGTGGCTGAAAAAGCCATGTCAACCGAGCTTGCCGAGCAGCGTGCGGCGACATTGCGTCAGGCACAGGCCAATCGTGATGCTATCGCCGCACAGCTGAAAAAAGCGCGCCTTGATTTAGAATTTAGCCAGGTTGAAGCGCCCATCAGTGGCGTTATTTCGCGTGCTATCGTGACCAAAGGTAACTATGTGAGCGCCGGTGAAACCACGCTGGCAACCATAGTTTCAGATCAGCAGATCTATGCTTACTTTGATGTGGACGAGCGCACCTGGAGCAACAAGTTTGCCGGTGTTGATGCTACTGATGCGGTAACCGTGCAATTACAGCGTATCAATGGTGGGGCATCGGTGCCTGGCGTGGTTGATTTTATCGATAACGAAATTAACCCCAATACCGGCACTTTAGGCGTACGCGCAGTGTTTGATGCGCAGCAACACGGCCTGAAACCAGGTGCCTTTGCGCGCATCTCTTTGGGCTCGGCTGATGCTGCAACCATGCCTTTGGTGCCTGAGCGTGCCATTGGAACGGATCTGAAAAACCGCTTTGTACTCACGGTAGACGCCAATAACACGCTGCAATACCGCCTGGTAGAGCTGGGTGAGCGCTACGGAGCATTCCGTGCGATTAAATCGGGTCTGGAAGCGGGCGATAAAGTTGCTGCCAATGGTCCTGCTCGCGTTGGCCCGGGCATGCCTATCACCCCAAACATGGTAACGCTGAACCTGGATGATACCCGTCTTGTGATTGCACAGCGCGACACTCAGCTTAGCGCTGCAAACTAAGAGGCCATTATGAACTTTTCTCACTTTTTTATCAGCAGGCCGATTTTTGCGGCCATGCTCTCGCTGGTGTTTGTAATCACCGGCGCCATCTCGCTGTTTCAGTTGCCGGTCAGCGAATACCCAGAGGTTGTCCCTCCAACAGTGGTGGTCAACGCCAGTTACCCGGGAGCGAACCCCAAAGTGATTGGTCAGACCGTTGCAACGCCGCTTGAGCAGGAGCTCAATGGCCTGGAAAACATGCTGTACCATTCATCGCAGGCAACCAGCGATGGCCGTCTTACCCTGACTGTGACCTTTGCTTTGGGCACAGATTTGGATCAGGCACAGGTTCAGGTGCAAAACCGGGTGAACAATGCCTTGCCACGCCTTCCTCAGGAAGTACAACGCCTGGGTGTGACAGCGCAAAAATCGTCACCTAACCTGGCACTGGTGGTGCATTTAGTGTCTCCGGATGGTCAGCAGGATACCTCTTACATGGCCAACTATGCCGACATCTATATCAAAGATGAGCTGAAGCGCTTGCCGGAAGTGGGCGATTTGCAACTATTCGGTGGTGCTAAATACTCTATGCGTGTGTGGCTAAACCCCGATGCACTGGCAGCACGTAACCTCACTGCGGGTGATGTTATCAATGCGTTACGTGCGCAAAACCAGCAGGTAGCCGCGGGCTCTTTGGGCGCTCAGCCTTCACCGGATGAGAACCAGTTTCAGGTATTGTTGAACGTAAAAGGGCGCTTAACTCAGATTGATGAATTTGAGCAGGTGATCATCAAAGTGGGCGAGCAGGGCCAGATCACACGCTTGCAGGACATTGCACGTGTTGAACTGGGTCAGGAAAACTATGCGCTGCGCGCTATGCTGGACAACCAGCCAGCGCTGGCGATGCCGGTATTTCAGCGTCCGGGCTCTAATGCCATTGCCTTGTCTGACAATGTGCGTGCGACAATGTCGCGTCTGGCGAAAGACTTCCCTGCAGGCATGACCTATGAAATTGCTTATGACCCTACCGTATTCGTACGTGGCTCAATTGATGCCGTTATCCAGACGTTACTGGAAGCCATTTTGCTGGTAGTTGTGGTTGTGGTGGTGTTTCTGCAAACCTGGCGCGCGTCTATCATTCCTTTAATTGCCGTACCGGTGTCGTTGATCGGTACTTTTGCCATCATGCAGATGCTAGGCGTGTCGATTAATACGCTGTCTTTGTTTGGTCTGGTACTGGCTATCGGTATTGTGGTGGACGACGCCATTGTGGTGGTCGAAAACGTAGAACGTAATATTGCCGACGGCTACAGCCCGTTTGAGGCAACTAAAATTGCCATGACTGAAGTAACCGGGCCGATTATTGCCATTGCCTTTGTATTGTGTGCGGTGTTTATTCCAACGGCCTTTATTACCGGACTGTCGGGCCAGTTTTATAAGCAATTTGCCCTGACGATCACCATTTCAACTTTGATCTCAGCCTTTAACTCGCTGACCTTATCGCCTGCGCTTTCGGCCTTGCTATTAAAGTCGCATGATGCGCCGAAAGATGGCCTGACCCGCGTGCTCGACAAACTGTTTGGCACCTGGTTATTCAAACCCTTCAACCGCATGTTCGACAAAGGTGCGCAGGGTTACGAGAAGCTGGTACAAAAACTGATCCGCATGAGTGTGGTTGTCGGTGTGGTGTACTTAGCGCTGGTGGGTTCAACCGTTGGCCTGTTTAACTCAGTGCCTGGTGGCTTTATTCCTCAGCAGGATAAGCAGTACCTGGTTGCGGTAGCGCAACTACCGGATGCGGCCAGTCTGGACAGAACCGAAGCCGTGGTCAAACAAATGCAGGCAATTGCACTGGAAGTACCTGGTGTGGCACACACCGTGGCGTTCCCGGGCTTGTCGGTGAATGGGTTTACCAACAGCACCAACAGCGGCATTGTGTTTACGCCATTGACTGATTTTTCTGAGCGTCAGGATCCCAGCCTGTCTGCCCATGCGATTGCGATGCAGTTAAACATGCGTTTTGCTGAAATTGATGAAGCCTTTGTTGCTGTGTTCCCGCCACCGCCAATTCTTGGCCTGGGTACCACAGGTGGCTTTAAATTACAGCTTCAGGACAGAGGCAATAAAGGGTTCGAAGCCTTGTTTGCGGCACTTCAGAATACCATTGGTCAGGCACAACAACATCCGGCACTGACGGGTCTGTACTCCAGCTTCCGTATTCAGGTGCCACAAATGGACATTAATGTTGACCGTGAGCAGGCACTATTGCAGGGCATCCCGCTGGATGAAGTGTTCAATGCACTACAGATTTACCTGGGCTCTGTGTATGTGAACGACTTTAACCTGTTTGGCCGTACTTATCAGGTCAAAGCGCAGGCCGATGCTGAGTTTCGTGCCAAACAATCGCAGATCAACAACCTGAAAGTGCGTAACGCCGCCGGCAACATGGTGCCGCTGGGCTCTGTGGTTACGGTGACACCCACCACAGGTCCGGATAGGGTGATGCACTATAACGGCTATATGACCGCAGAGCTGAACGGCAGCCCGGCGCCGGGGTACAGCTCAGATCAGGCCAAAGAAGCGATTGAATCAGTACTGGCCGAGAGTTTACCGGAAGGGATCAGCTATGAATGGACTGAGGTAACCTATCAGCAAATTCTGGCGGGCAATACTATGGTGTATGTGTTCCCTCTGGTGGTGGTACTGGTCTTCATGGTGCTGGCAGCCCAATACGAGAGCCTGCGTTTACCACTGGCCATTATATTGATAGTACCGATGACGATATTCTCTGCGCTGGCGGGTGTGTACATGCTGGGCGGCGACAATAATATCTTCACCCAGATTGCGCTGATTGTACTGGTGGCACTGGCCTCTAAGAATGCGATTCTGATGGTTGAGTTCGCCCGAGATAAGCATAAATCCGGTGCGACGCACCTGGAAGCCATCATGGAAGCGTGTCGTTTACGACTGCGTCCTATCCTGATGACCTCGATTGCGTTCACGGCCGGTGTGGTCCCTCTGGTACTGGCATCAGGCGCTGGTGCAGAGATGCGCCAGGCGATGGGTAATGCGGTGTTCTTTGGTATGATTGGGGTAACGGTATTCGGCTTGCTATTCACGCCCGTGTTCTATCGCTTACTTACCCTGAACGATAGCGCGAAGGAAGGTTTGCAGGACAGCGCAAGCGAGCCTGTGATTGAAAAATAGCCGTTAACAGGATTTAAACACCTGTCACAATATTGAGTTGTTTGACAGAGACCAAGATGGTTTAATAGCAACAATTGCGAAGTTTTGCCCATAATCGGAAAGTTAAAGTTATGGGCAATCCGGCCTAAAAAGGGTCGAAAAGTGGAGAAAACCACCATGTCAGTCGAAAAAACCACCATGCGAGCACTGGAGCTGCTTCAATGTGGCGCTGAGTTTGACTTAGCGATGGCAGAGCACGCCATGCCAGTGCCGGGAGATAACGAGTTACTGGTTGCCATAGATTATGTGGCCCTGAATCACCTGGACGCACGGATGGCGAAAGACGGATTTTGCCAGTGGCAATACCCGCACATTTTGGGACTGGATGCCGTCGGCACTGTGGTCTCAGCTGCTAAAGGGGTATTTCCCCCCAAAGGCAGCCGGGTTTTGTTTAATGCCAGTCTGGCAGAGCAGGGGATGCTGAAAGAATACGCGGTTGTACCCAGTCACGCGGTGTCCGAAGTACCCGATGGCATGAGTGGCGAAGTGGCGGTGTCACTACCCAACGCGGGCATGGCGGCACTGCTGGCTTTGGATAAAATGCAGGTGCAGGACGGCGACTCGCTGGCCATCAACAGCGCACAAGGCGCTGTGGCCCATTTTGCTGTGCAATACGCCAAACAGCGCGGTGCTCAGGTGTTTGCTTTTGCACAGAAAGAACACCATAAAAGACTGAGCAAGCTCGGAGCAGACTGGGTGTTCGACTGTGAGTCGGAGTCGGTGTGTGAACAAATCAAGCGAGAAATGGGCCCGGGCGGTTTTGACTGTATTTTAAATACACAAGGCGGCGACTCCTTTTTGGACGACCTGCGTCATTTGCGGTTTTGCGGTCGCATTGCCTGCCTCAATGGCTTTGGCACCATTCCCGAAGAGCTGCTCTTTGAGAAAGCGCCCAACATTGGCGTGGTCTCAGTCGCCGGCGCCTGGATGGCCAACAGCCTGTGCGCCCAGCAGCACCTGTGCTTTATGGGCCGCCAGTTACTTGATGACGTCAGCAACGGCCGCATCAAAGCCCCTGAGGTCAAACTGCTCGACTTTAGCGTTGATACCGTACGTGATGCACTAAGCTGCTTGCTTGGGAAAACCTGCCAGCAACGCCCGGTGATCCGCATTACGCACGATTAGACCGAAACGATATTTATGAGTTACAAAGCCCGGCTAGGTTAGCCGGGCTTTTTTTCCCTGACGCTTTCTATTAGGTGGCTTGGTTTGATTTGAACAGAGAGCGAAATGAAACAGCGCCTAACGGATTGGCATGAATGCGGCCAAGTCTTCACTGCAAGAGGTAACATTTTTAATCCAGTGCAGGTAACTTTTTTCTGTTTTCAGACTGTAGTGTCTGGTTCTGAGCTCAACGCGTACAGACTCCAAAAAAGGTGAATAAGACATCTTTACTCCGAGTGCTGTTTATTTACACAGTCATAAGTGAATGCGGTCAATTATCAAGTCAAATTTCTCGCTTTCTCCGTGCTTAAAGGTCTCGTTTAAGTGAAACTCTGATTTAATTTGAATTGATTCAATAGGTTAGTGGTTTTACATAACGAGACTTCAAGTCTCGCTATGAACAAGGCTCGGTTTTAACAGAGCCGTTTTGGCTTGAGTGACTAGTACAATAGTGGTAGGTTATTGTTCTTATTATGAATAAAATTATTTAGCCGTGGGTCTGTAGGGGTTCAGGAACTGGATCTAACCGGTATTCACGCTAATAAGCGTTATACGGCTTAGGAGTCAATGTCACATGAATCAAGATGAACTAAATGCTGTTTTTGATAAACAAGCCACAAGCTATGAAGAGCAGCAAAAGAAGCTGGCACCAGTTCATGATGGTCTCTATTTTCAACTCGAATGGATTTTTTCGGAGTTACCACAGAATGCCAGAATTCTTTGTGTTGGTTTAGGCGCTGGTGTTGAACTTTCTTATTTAGCTAACAGGTTCCCCAAATGGAAGTTTACTGCTGTTGAGCCTGCGGGGGCAATGCTTGACATATGCCGTCAAAGGGCAGAGAAAGAAGGTTTTATTTCTCGCTGTACATTTCATGAGGGTTATGTGGAATCATTGCCAGATGTTGAGCTTCACGACGCGGCTACATGTTTTATGGTTTCACAATTTATTCTCGACAATGAGGCCCGTTCAAACTTTTTCCGTGCCATATCAGAAAGACTGAAACACAACGCCATCTTGGTTAGTGCTGATCTTTCTTCATCTGTAGGCACACCGGAATATCAAGCCTTGCTCAAGGTCTGGGTAAGCATGCTCCACGCCGCAAACGTACCCACGGATGCCATAGAAAAAACACATTCTGCATGGGCAAAAGACGTGGCGATTTTGCCTCCTGATGAGGTTAAATCAATTATTGAACGTGGCGGTTTTGGCTCACCTGTTCAGTTTTACCAGGCGGGTTTTGTTCATGCTTGGTTCTCTAAGAATTCGCCTATCAATACCGTATAACAAGTTGCTGCACACGGAAAAATTGCTCGCTGCGCTCCCAATTTTCCGGTGAGCAAAGCGTTATGCCTTCAGTATGCCAATGACATGTGATTGAATGAAATAGGATGTTAAATGAAGAAGGAAGAAATGCTTGAAAGGTTGGTTGATAATGGAATCGACTTTCTTAATAAAGCTATAGATGATTTGCAGGAGCACCCGAAATTCTCTGTAATACACTTTCATGCTGCCGTTGAATTATTCCTAAAAGCACGATTAATGGAAGAACATTGGTCGTTGGTTATTTCTCAAAGACAAGATCCAGATTGGAATAAATTTATTTCTGGTAACTTTCAATCTGTATCACTCGACGGTGCAGCAGACAGATTGGAAAAAGTTGTTAGGAGCGGCCTAACTAAATCTGAGTTGAAGTCATTTCGAGAGATCACAAAGCATAGAAATAAGGTTGTACATTTCTTTCATGAAGCTCATTCGTCTGAAGAAAATAACGAGAAAGTTAGAGATATTGTTAAGCAGCAATTGACAGCTTGGTATTTCCTTCACTATATATTAACTACGCGCTGGAAAGATGTATTTAGTCATTGGAATGAATCCCTTCTAGAGGTAGATAAAAAGCTTCGTTCCTTGCATACATTTTTACAAGTGGTTTACGATCAAATTAAGCCTGATATAGGAAATAGAAAAAAGGAAGGGGAAATATTTCAATGTTACCCGTCCTGTGGGTTTGAATCTCAACACCATGCAACGGATCAAAAAGTTGTTTATGAGGCAAGCTGCTTAGTTTGTGGTTTGACTGAAAAAGCACTGAAGATAGATTGCCCGTCCTGTGGGGAGGAGGTAACGTTCATAAATGAAGGCTTCGGACAATGTGACAATTGTGGCGAAAGTTTCGAACCTGATGACTTGGTTGATGAATTAATTGATGAGGGAGCTGCGTATATAGCAGCCAAGGAAGCTGATTCATCATGGGATTTAGGTAATTGTAGCGACTGTGATGGTTACCATACCGTTGTGCGTACTGAAGATGATTCATATATCTGTACGAGCTGTTTTCTCACACTGGATTATCTCCAGTCCTGCGGATGGTGTAATGAACCTAATACAGGGGATATGGAACATAGTTCTTGGGGAGGTTGTAATCATTGTGATGGAAGAGCTGGGTGGGACAAAGATGACTAGCCAGTATCGTAGGCATAACAAGGCGCAGCTATCGGAAGAACAAGCGACATATATGGACGCTCCAGCGATGTCAAGCAGAGTAGGCCTGCGGGGTAGCGAGTTTTCGTTATCCCGTTCGTTATGTTACCCGTGTTGCCATGCCTGATGTTTGGTCCAGTCCGCTATAAAATGTGTTGCTCTGACATATATCCGGGCTTAACTGATTGTTCAGCGCCCCAAATGAGTTCCGAGCCTGCACACCTTAAAATTAATACACCCACTCGGTCTGTAACGACCGTGCCGTCGTCGGGTTTTGGGCAGGCAGGGTTGGACCTTTTTTCATCGTACTATGGCAAACAGATAAGCGGTTGTCAGTGGCTCACAACACCCACACGGGTTCAGTGACCCTTGTCCATGCCGAGCTCACTGACAACCAAACCCTAGATGCATTGTGTCGCCCCCGATTGTGTATATTGAGGCTGATACGGTTCATTTTTCTGTAGTAATATCCACATCAACCTGGCCAGCCGGTGGGCAGTGGCCACAATGGTTTTATTGACCCCAACACGCTCTCGCAAAGCGGCAACCCAGCGATTTAAATCATCGTCTTTTTTATGTGCGTGTGTGACTACAGTACGAGCACCGTGGATTAATTGCTTGCGCAGGTACCTGTCCCCTCGCTTGGTGATATGGCTCAGAACGCTTTTATCGGCGGAAGCATATTGTATGGGCGTGAGCCCTAACCAGACACCGAACTCTTTGGCACTATTAAATGCCTGGCCTTTATCTATGCTGGCACTAAAAGCAGACGCAATGATAGGGCCTACACCTGGCAGGGATTGCATGATTTCAGCAGCCGGACTGCGTTGGTTTGCATCTCGAAACGGCGTTGTTTCCTAAATCATTGAACTAATTTAGTCTCGTGTGATCAGATCTCAAAAGCAAACACCGAGACTGAATTTGAAAGAAAAGCATCACTAACTGGCGTGATTACAACAAAGCCCTTATCGCCAGAGGCAACATCCAACTTTGGTTTTCCGAGGATGCAATTACTCAGTGGAACAACACGCAACATCACGGCGGTAAAGGGCGAGTTAATCATTTCTCTGAGCTGGCGATTGAGACTTGCCTGACTTAGCGGGCTGTATTTCGCTTGTCTCTTCGAGCTGCGCAGGGGTTTGTTTCTTCTTTGATATCAATGATGAAGCTTGATTTGGATACGCCAACTTATAGTTGTTTGTGCAAGCGAAGTGCAGAGCTGGCTGTTCATTACAGACCAAACTCCAGTACTTCCGGAGGCATTGATATCGCGGTTGATAGTACAGGTTTGAAGGTATACGGAAATGGCGAGTGGCACGCAAGAAAACACGGCGCAAACAAACGCCGGACATGGCGAAAGTTACATCTGACCATTGATGCAAATACACACCAAATCGTGGGGGCTGAGTTATCTACAATCTCCGTAGCTGACTCAGAAGTTCTGGGCGACTTACTCAGGCCATTGTGCAGGAAAATCAGTTCGGTAAAAGCGGATGGCGCATGTGATACAAGGGGCTGTTATGCTGAAGTAGCAGCCAAAAAGGCCGACGCAGTGATCCCTCCAAGATGTAACGCGCAGTTGTGGGAGGATGGACATGCTCGCAACAGCGCGGTTATTTTAACAAAGCATATAGGCAGCAGTGAGTGGAAAAAGTGTGTGAACTACCATCAACGTTCACTGGCTGAAACAGCAATGTACCGGTATAAACAGCTGAAATTACGGTGTTACCTAAGCAATCTGTATTTGATCAACAAGGACGATAAAAGCTATGATTAAGCAAAAAAAGAATATTAATTAACTTTTCAAGTATGTAGCTTAGTAGGGTCGATCTCTAATTGAAACTATTAACTTTACTTCAAAGGAATCTTACATTGAGTAAAAAAAAGACGGTAGCAGTAGTGTTTGGCGGTTCTAGCCCTGAACATGATGTAAGCGTTGTGAGTGCACAGCAATTTATGGATGCAATGGATCAAAGAAAGTACAAAGTTGTACCTGTTTACTTAGATTTCGAAAATAGTTTTTATACCGGTACTAATTTGAGAAATACCAATCTTTTTAGGCCTTTTCCAAAAGGATTGAAAAAAATAAGCTTTAATTGGGGGGACGATGGACCGTCATATAAAATAGCTGGGTTTGAAGAAGAAAACTGCCTAGATTGTGTGGTACCTATTTGTCACGGTGCTTTTGGTGAAGATGGTCGGTTGCAGGCTTATTTTGAGTTAATAGGTGTGCCTGTTGCTGGTTTTATTTCATCGAATGCAGCATTTGCAATGCGAAAAGATGTTACAAAGCTTATTGTAAAAGAGAGCGGTGTTAATGTTCTTCCTCATGTTGTCGTTAAGAGCTGCCAAAATCTCAACCTCAACTCTATATTGAAAGACATTAAATCTACTTTAGGCTTCCCTGTTGTTATAAAACCTGCAAGCTTAGGTTCAAGTATAGGCGTAGGCATAGCTAAAGATGAAGCGGAGTTTAGAGAGCTAATTTCTAAAACTTTTCGAAAAGATAAAGTGGTTATTGTTGAACCGAAGGTAGAAAACCTGGTTGAATACAATATTTCTGTCGCTTGCAGGGATGAAGATGTTGTATTTTCTGCCATTGAAAGGCCTAAAACTAACCTTGAGTTGCTTGATTTTAAAGAAAAATACTTAACTGGTGGTGGAGGTACAAAAGGGGAATTCAAACCTTCAGAAGGAATGTTGTCTTTGACACGAGAAATTAATCCCAATATTCCGTCTAAAATAGCTGAGCCCTTGTATGAGTTTGCTAGAAATTCATTTCGTGCTTTAGGTATGCGAGGAGCTCCCAGAATAGACTTTCTTTGTGATGAAAAGAGGCAAGAAATTTGGTTTAATGAAATAAACACTATACCAGGTTCATATGGATATTTTTTATGGGAAGCTTCGCCTAAATCTCCGATGCTGTTTCCTGAATTAATCGAACACTTAATTGAAGAAGCTATTTATAGCAATTTTAAATCATTTGATGATCCCGTGCCTCAAGAAGCTCATTTACTTCCAAGATAGTTTGAGTGTTTTTTTATTATCAATCGTTACGATGAATATTTTTTAAGGTTTATTTTATGCATTATATTTCTATTGGGTGTAAGAGCGCGCCAACTGTAATATTTGCACATGGTTGGGGGCGAAGCTTAGAGGACTTTATTCCTATCGCTGAGACGTTAGGAGCTTCAGCCAATTGTATCTTGATTGATTTACCTGGATTTGGTCGCTCAGATAGGCCAAAAGATACTTGGAGCACTACTGATTATGCAATGCATATTGCTGAATTTATAAAAAAACAGAAATTAAAAGACGTTATTTTTGTTGGCCATTCCTTTGGTGGCAGAGTTGCGCTACGGCTTGGTGCAAAGTACGGGCATTTATTTTCAGGTATTGTTTTGGTCGCTAGTTCAGGAGTACCAAGGCCAAGAACATTTATCGAAACGTTTAAGTTTTATCTCAATAAGCGTTATTTCAAAATATTAAAGTTTTTCGCCAAGAATGAGCTACAACTATCTCTACTTGAAGAAAGGTTTGGAAGTATAGATTATATCGAAAGCAAAAAGCTTGGGCTTAGAGATATTTTTGTTAAAACAATATCTGAAAACCAAGAGTCTGAACTGCATAAAATCGTCACCCCAGTAAAATTATTATACGGAAAGAATGATTTTGAAACACCAATTGAACTTGGAAAGATTATAGCCAACCATATAGAAAATAGTGAGCTTATAGAATGTGATAACTTCGATCATTTGAGTATTTTAAGTCGAGGAAAGCACCAAGTGGCATTGGCTATTAAAGAATTGATTTTAGAAGGTGAAAATGATTGATTTTATAGCGTTAGCAATTATTTATGTCAGTCTTGCATATTTTATAAATTGCCGGATTAATACACTTTTAGCTTACTTTCAACAAGAGGAATACAATAATGCTAGGTTCATCAGTGCCTTTTTTAGAGTAAGGCTGTTTGATGTCAAGGCGACTTTATTGTTCTTAACAATTTACATATCTATAAGTATTACAAGTTTAAATAGTTTATCTGTTTTTCTTTTATCCTTACCGTTCATCATCTTTACTATTTTTGAAAATAAATATGTTTTCAAAAAGCCGCTGGTAAAAACTGAGCGAGTAAAACGGCTTCGAAATTTATCTTTATTCATCCTTTTATTAGCATCTCAATTAATTTTTCTAGATTACCTCTATGCTATTTTAATTTTGCACATCGCGCCAGTAGTTTTGATTATCTCGAATATCTTCTTGAGCCCTTTACAAGAAAAGATAAATAGCAAATTTATAATGGCAGCAACTAATAAATTAAATAGTAGTGATGTTATTAAGGTAGGAATTACAGGGTCGTTTGGTAAAACTACGGTTAAGCACATGCTTGGTGAATTAATGGAGGTTGACGCACCTACTTTTTATTCGAAAGGAAGCATAAATACAATTTTAGGTTTAACACGCCATATTAGAAAGAGGTTACAACCAATACATAAATACTTTTTAGCTGAAATGGGTGCATACAAGATTGGTTCAATCGAGAGCCTATGTAAGTTTATACAACCATCTTACGGTATAGTCACTGCTGTAGGACATGCTCACACTGAAAGGTTTGGGAGTATAGAATCAATAGCATCTGCTAAAAGTGAATTGGCACGATGGATATGTTATCACGGCAAAACTATTCTAATAACTGAAGCTGTTTTAGCGCATAAACCTTTTAAGGAGTTACGTAATCAGTTTAAAGAAAAGTTTTGCATAGTAGGTAGTACTGACGAGTGTGACATAAAAATTCTTCACTCTTATGTTGAAGGTACTGTACGTAAAATTAAGTTGTCCATAGATAAAGAAAATAGGCAAATTAAGGAATTTGAAATACCACTATTGGGAGAGCATAACGTTATCAATATCGCTCTTACTATTGGTTTAGTTTATTCAATAGAGCCAAGTTTGATAGATAAAATGGCTATTGCTACAAAAGAGCTTTCACAAGTTCCGCATCGATTGCAAAAGAAGTTAACCCTAGGGCAGCCTTTAATATTAGATGATGCATATAACTCAAATGAGCAAGGGTTTAGGAACGCCGTTCAAGTTATGAACCAAATAGCGTCGCAACAATCGGGTAAAGCTATTTTAGTTACACCTGGGATTGCTGAGCTAGGAGAATTGCATGAGCCTGTGCATTCATCTTTAGCCAATTATTGTAACGAGCTGTGCGATGTAATTTATGTTGTGAACTCAGATCGAATTGAGTCTTTTACTCAAAACTTAGATAACAGAAGGTTAACGGTAATAGAAGTAAAAAGTTTTAAAGACGCATATTCACATATCAGTAAAGCTGGTTATAGTGAAAATGACGTGATTTTATATGAAAACGATTTGCCAGACTTGTTAGAAGAAAGGCGGTTGCTTTAAAGGTATAGTTATGAATAATGAAAATGGAGTTTTTATAGATAAAATAAAAAGCCTTATAAAGAGTGAATTTGGGGCTTTTATAAATGAGGAAAGGCCTGAAATTTTCAAAGAATTTTTAAAAGATTATGAGTATGAAACAAAGTTTCAAATTCATAATGTTGAATCGGCTTTAAAAGTGTTTAACATCCTTCAAGGGTTTAATATTCAGTGCCTTGAAATTCGAAGTGAAGAGCATCACCTGTATTCGGATATGGCAGATCAAAGCGTATGCAAAATATTTTTGAAACCTGATGATTACCCTAAATGGATTAAACTAAAGTCCTCAAGATCTACATTGTTCACAGATAATTTAAAAATTCCTTTAATAAAGAGAAGGGGTGTTAAGACAACACTATCTAGACTTAAAGATACCGACCTGCTAAGTAAATTAACTAATCTTACTTTCATATCTACCTTTAAAAAGGAGACAATTAATCTCTTTTTCACATACAAAGACGCTGTTTTTTCGCTTTCTTTTTCGTTAGCTCATAATGATAGGGGCTTTACTCATAACCAAGCTGAGCTTGAATATGAAGGTGAATGTTCTAGTCGAAATGCTAGGAATGAGGAGGGTATTCTGTCACTTTATGATGATTTGATAACTAATAATTTTTATTCATTTGAGTTTAATGCAGAAGCAAAAGCCGATGTTCTAAATAAATATGATGCGTTTAGAGAAATACCAAGGTAGGTGAATGAGGAAATATATTGTTTTTTATAACCCTGATGGTGAAGAGAGCGAAGCGACCATTAAGTCTGCTTTTGATGTGTCTGAAGTTTTAGGGGCTGATAAAATAATTTTAAACTCAACGAAATGGAAACGGCAAATACTAGACTACCTTGAAAGTGGTAGGATATTAAAAGAATACACTTGCTTTTTAGCAACACATGGTGGCTTTGGTGAAAGTGGAGAGTTGACTAGATTTATCACATCTTTGAACATGAAATGTACTCATTCACCTGCTGAAGCATCAGCAACTATGTCGAATAAACACCAGATGAAAAAAGCTTATCAGTTATTAGGTATTAATACACCGAACTGGTTTTATAAAAAAAAATTCTTCCCAACAAACGAAAGGCCTATAGCTAAACGATGGCTATGTAAGCCCATAGCGGGTGGTAGCAAAAATGGTATTAGTTTTGTTAATGATATAGGCGGCAGCGGTGACTTAATCTATGAAGAGTACATAGAAGGGGTTAGAGAAATATCTGTCTGGACTTTAGGAAAAGAGAAAGTAATAGCATTGCCGCCATTGATGAGGAGGCGAAATCCAAACGAACTAGGTGTATTAAGAAACAATAATAAGAATCCTCCGAAAGAACTGTCAGAGTATTGCAAAGAGAAAGCGAAATATATCCATTACTTTTTGTCTGCAAAAGGAGTTGTTAAGACTGATTTTTTAATTGATCCTTCAAAAAACATATACGCCATAGAAACGGATGCACAACCAGCATTAGATTTGGAGTCAGGAGTTGTTAGACAAGCTGCTTTATTAAATATTTCGTATAAGAGGCTAATAAACATTATTGGAGAGCAAGTATGAAAGGGAATAGTAAATTAGCACTATTTGGGGGGAAGCCCATTGTAAGAGATCACAGTACCTTAAAGGTTAACTGGCCTATTATCGATGAAAGTGATAGGGACTCTGTCATTAGGGCTTTCGATTGTAGAGAATTTTCTGGCAGAGGGTCTGTTTTAATATCGCAACTCGAAACTGACTTTGCTAAGCACTTCGGGGTTAAGCATGCGACAGCATTGAATAGCGGTACTGCTGCGCTCCATGCAGCTTTATTTTCTCTTGATATAGCTCCAGGAGATGAAGTTATTGTTCCAAACCTAACATTCATTGCACCAGCAATGGCTGCTGTACATAACAGGTGTAGACCTAGGTTTGCGGATGTAGATAAAAGGACTTATAACATAACTGCGGACTCAATAGAAAAAGAAATCACGCCACGAACTAAAGCAGTAATAGTAGTTCATATGCATGGTACTCCCGTAGATCTTGACCCTGTATTGGAGCTACAAAAAAAGCACAATTTTAAATTAATAGAGGATGTTGCGCAGGCACCAGGTGCAAGGTACAAAGGTCGGCTAGTTGGAAGTTTTGGAGATGCAGCTATTTTTAGTTTGATGTCGCAGAAAAATCTTGCCACATGTGGAGAATGCGGAGTTTTATTAAATCACTCTTTAGAAGCTAAAAATAAAGCTGAAATGCTTAGAATATATGGGGAGGTATTAGACAATACAGGCGACAGGAAATACAATTCTTATACTCTAGGGTGGAATTATACCTTGAACCCAATTCAAGCTTCAATGGCTATAAATCAACTAACTAAATTTGACAGTTTGACGAAGGAATTGCAAAGAGCTGGAGAAAATTGGATAAAGAAACTAACTCAGTTTCACTGGATTGAAACACCTCTATATGATTCAGACTTTGAAGGGGTATTTCATTTCTTTAGAATTAGGATACGCAGTGACTATTTCAATCAACCTAATAATGGAAGACTTAGACTTGCTATTCAGAATGCACTTGCAGCGGAAGGGCTGAACACTAGGTTGTATCAAAATTGCCCTTTGTCAATGCAACCTTTCTTTCTCAATATGAATAACTCGACTAATCAGATAAAGCAGCAATTGGAAAGTTTTCCAAATACTATTGATATACTTAGAAATACATTGATTCTTGGTGCAAATGGCTCAAGTCCAGCCTATTTATTATCACCTGGAACAATAGATGCGTATGTAAAAGGATTAGTTAAAATCGAAAATCATATTGATGAGATTATAGATTACTCTAATAGTTTACATTACGAGGAGCCTTGGGAGGAAGCTCCGAAAATTACAGATAGTTTTGGAGTGACTTATACAGATAACTCACCTTCTTTACAGTATGAAGCGGCGTTGTTTCCTAAATCATTGAACTAATTTAGCGTTGTGTGATCAGACCTCAAAAGCAAACACTACCAGGATAACAGTATCACGTGTGGTGTTGATATCTAGTAAGTTTGTGGATAAGTAAATTGGATTAAACAACACAATATATCCATCGCATTGATTATCAAAGTAAATATCTTTGGTTCCTAGAAATCGGCGCAATGAACCAAAAAGGAGGTTCTAATGAGCAAAGATTGTCAGAAGTGTTTTTCCAAATGTGCTAACGAGGCATACATTTGTCATTCTTGTGGCTTCCAGTTTTCAAAGTCCAGGAGAGTTTGGAGCAAAGTTGTGAATATTGCTTCTGTTATATCTCTATTCTTTGGTTTACTGGTTATCATAATTAACCAAAGCACCCAGATTGCAGACAGGTTTAAGTCTACGGAGTTTACAGCTCTGGGAATGCAAACAGCGCAAGGTTCTAATCATCTACTTAGTGATAACTATGCATTAGCAATAGACAGTGGAACGGGAGTTATATTAGATAAATTAACGTTTTCAGGTAATGGTAATATTACAAGTAAGCTTGGTGTCTCATTTCTTCATGGAAGAGCATATAAATCCTCTGATATTGCAATTGTCCGTATGGATCCCACGGCCATACACCTCTCTTACAGGCCTGTTCCTATTGAAGCTGTAAACGCGGTTTTGGAAAGTGGGATTTCTGAGTCACAAATAGCTGATCTCTTTAAGGTGCGCCCGACTCATATAAAGAATAGATTATATAAAAGATACTCATGGGCTGTTATCCCAGGGAGGCTAGAGATTGAATACTTTGAACCACAGCGAAATTCTTCTGAGCGACTGACTCAAACAAAAGCAACAGAGTTATTGTTATGGGGCAGAAAAGAAGGCAACATGAGACAACGTTTACAACACAAACGATATGCTAATATAGATATCGATATTGTAGTTCAAAAATATATTGAGGCTTTGGAGTCACATGGAAATGACTCATCGCATACGCGTCAAGAAGAACCGTGACGCTCGCCAGTTACGGTGTCAAAGTCTGTTTCTTTGGTATTTGGTTTATTATTTAACCTTAATAGAAATGGATGTCATACAATACGTGGTGGATCCTCAATAGGTGCTTGATGAGCGAATACAAAAAGCTTGGCTGTACTCGCTCCTCGTAAATTTCAGCCAAGCATTTTGTGATGTATAAAAAACTGTTAGCTGCAAATATGGAAACGTTATTATCAATTATTGCTTTAATTGCTATCCCAACATTTTTAGCCATACGGCACCTTAAAGAATATGGCGCCTTTAATGAGCCAGAAACTTGGGGTGTTAGTGAGAAAGCTGCATTTGTATTATTTTTGCTGTATGTGGGTATGGTTTTGGTTTTAGGTAAAGATGGTGTTTACACGCTCCATAAGCCAGTGTCTCAGATACGCGAGGATAGTTTTATATTTTACTTTATATTACCAGGCTTAGGGCTCGGAATCGCTATGTTTCCTCGTGTAGCGGCCGAATTCAGCGAAAGCTATTTGTCAATGATGAAATTTGGCATGCTCAGATATTTTGGTATTTATGGCTGGACAATTGTTTTTGCCCTGGTATTCATAGTTATGCTTTAATGGCTATTAATTTAATCGGCCGTTCACCAACAAAAAATACGGGAATTCCACATTTAAACCGCCTTGTCAGGGCATAAAATTAAGGTGTATTTTTCGAGGAAGGTGATGACCCCAGAGCAAAATTAGAGTGGGTGTTCCAAGTTGATAAAAGTCGTAGTATTAAGGAAAAGCTTTTTGGAAAGAACAAAATGACGAAATCAGATCCTTGTTTTGTCTTTTTCAAAGATTTTTTTGAAAGTCACGCTAACATTCGCGAAGTAAACATTGCGTGAATTAATGAAAATCGGTTAAACACTGCAATTTTACTAAGTCGCGACTCGGAAAAGCCATCACGTCGACAAACTTCGGCTTTATGGTTGAGTCGCTTAGCAATGCAAACTTAACTAAAATTGCATACTCACCGATAGCATAAAACTGCGCTTTGGCTGAGGGATGAGTGAGTTGGCCCAGCCCTGTGAGCGCTGCTCAAAATCATCACCACTGGCTGCGGCTTCAGCGCCCGAGTGGTAATAGATTTCATCAAAGATATTTTTTACTTTCAATGCGACTTCGAACGATTCGAACCGGTAAATGATATTGGCGTCTACCGTTAAATAGGCGTCATTTTCTCTGTCTTTAGCACGCAAAGTGTTTCTCAAATACAAAGGTTTACTTGAGACCCAGTTGGCCCTGAGGTTAACATTAAGCGCCTCACTGACAGGCACATTGAACCCGGCGCTGATTTTGTGTGGCGCGATATCTCCAAGCTCGGCATTCATATCCTGACAGGGGTTGTAGGTGAGTGTGTTATTGTTTGCGATATCTCGGCAATTTTCGATCCCTTCACCGACCCACAGGCCCAGAGCGTGGTCGTAGCTGACGCTGCTTTTGGTTTTCGTGTGGGTGTAATACAAGTAACCGGAGATATTGGCTGCACCCGTTATAAAATTACTGAATTCAAACTTACCGCGATATTCCAGTCCATAGGTGCTGCGCTTTCCTGCATTTTCCGCTTCTTCTTTTACTACATCGTCGTATCTGGCCGTAAACAAAGACAAGTCATGCAGCCAGTTGTCTTGCTGATACATATAAATGAGTTCAACGTTTTCCGCCTTTTCAGGTTTTAGATCCGGATTGGCAGAGCGACCGCTCCAACCGCCCCAGAGTTGTATGGGAGCAGGTTCCTGAAAAGCCGTACCATAGAGCATCTTAATGGTTGTTTTATCTGAGAGAAAATAAATAGCGGAGGCCCTGGGGTTGGTGGTACTGCCATATAAGCTGTTTTTGTCGTACCTTATGCCAGCATTGATTCGCCAGTCATTGATATTCCAGATGGCCTGAATGTAGGCGCCCCGATCAGTCAGGCTAGCCAGGTTTTCGTCTGGCATCCGGCTGAGAGTGTCTGGCTGGATATTAATGGTTTCGTCTGTATTAAGTGCAACGCCATCTCCCGCGGTTTCGGGTGTATCTGAGGAGCAAAAAGTTTCGGCAAAGTAACCGCAGGCATCGTACGCCTTAGTCAACTCTTTGTCCTCAAATTTAATGCCACCGCTGATCTTTAGCTGCTCAGAGTAATCGAATTCATAATCTTGTTTAAACAGCCAGCTTTTATTGCTGGTTCGCCAGTGTGAAATGGTTAAGGTTGAGACCACATCCGGACCCGTCAGGGTAGTGGAGCCTGGGAAGGATTCAACCCAATAACCCCCATTGCCACTTTTTCTGCTCAGCAGCAGGGTATTTACCTGTACTTTATCTTTTAAAGTGCCTGCATGGCGCAGGTAATATTGCTCGGAGTTGCGATACCACTGCGCTGCAGGCTGCGCTCTGTCGTGAGGGTATTGCGGCCCCCAACCATGGCGCATGTCCCATTCAATAACCCCTAATGTCAGGTTTTTGAACCCGATATCGGCCAAAATACCCCATTCTCGTTGTGGGTCGTGGTAGGCACCAAAATCATTGTATTTTGAGCTATGAGGACAGCCATCGGCTTCACAATTGGCAGACAACGCGGTGTCATAAATAACAGGTCCCCAGATATCCCGGTTGCTCAATAATTCGTTGCTGACAAAGCCCCAGGGAGCCAGGTCGTCTATATCGGCTTCATCACTTGAGTAGTATTTAGCTGATAGGTTATAGGTCAGCTCGTTGTGGCTGCCACCCGCGGCGATATCAATGCTCTGCGTATCATAGCTGCCCGACTGAACATTCACTTTAAAAAAGTCATCACGCTGATGAGACTCTTTGGCGTCGGACGTAACCAGGTTAATGATCCCTAAGAATGCATTGGGGCCATATACCGCGCCAACGGGGCCATATAATACTTCGATCCGCGCTATATTCGACAGCGGGTAATTTTTTGACAAAGTAGCCTCATGATACCACAGGTGATTGTCGACTATGCCATTGACCAACATCAGTGTACGTTGGGTGAGGGGAGTACGATAGCCGCGCTGATAGGTGATTACACCACCATTGCCATTGGTGACTGTGCTATCAAACCCAGGCAGATCCAGGATCACTTCATCAATACTTGTATATCCGCGCTGCCTGATATCGGCTGCGGTAATGATCACCATAGCAGCAGGGGCGTCACGTAATGTTTCTTCGATGCCGGAGGCCGATGATACAGTCAGGTCGAGCAAGTCTTCCAGACTAAGTTCCATCAAGGTGTCGAGTTCATCTCCTAGTGCAACCCCAGATGAACCGAATAGAAGCACGGAAGAAAACAAGAGGACCGCTGAAGTGTGGCCAGGTTGTTTCTTAGTCATAAGTTTGCCCTAGCCCTACAAGCTGTAGCGCACCAACGACCTGTTACCCGAGCAAAACGCTGAATTACCATAGCCAATGTAAAACTTATTCTAATCTTTGGAGGTTAGAATAAACTCCTTGTTTGTCAAGGCGGCTGGATCTGATGTGGGAACATTATGTGCTTCTGGATCAGTTAGCGCTATCTAAGCTGGTGCAGTTAAGTAAGCGCTTTCAAGATACCCGGGTTGTCGATGATATTCTGAGCTTGATGATGACAATGCCCGGCTAAGCGACTCCGGGCAGAGACTCAAGCTTTAAAAATAAGCTGAATAGGATAGGGATAGAAAGTCCAGGCCGGGGTTAGGGCTCTTAAATCCGGCGTTTGAGTAATGCATGTAGCGAATCGCGATATTGGCGTTGTCCATCTGATAAACCAACCCGATACGATCTTCAAACTGATAGTGTGTACTGACATTTTTCCCCGCAAATTGAGTGTCATCAAGCAAAGCGAGCCCGATTCCAAACTCCACAGCAACCGGATGACCCTGGTAGGTGGTGAATGGGTATCGGATCACAGGCGATACTGCTAGCACAAAATTACCGTCGTGATGATTCTCTTCTCCATAACGCCAAAAGTTGATACTGCTTTCAAAGTGTACATCAAAGTGACGCCAGGCTCGGGGCAAGTCTAGCTCGGGGTGATATTGATAGGCCAGTTTAATGCCGTCGACACTGCCTTCGCCGTGAATGTAGTGGATAGCGTAGCCATGTTGTTGTGCTTGTGCTGCCAGGGAAATAAGACACCCCAGTACGAATAGGGTTGCTCTGATCATAATGAAAACCAATCCAGTATAA
This sequence comes from Pseudoalteromonas sp. AWH4_217, assembly GCF_056161105.1. Lineage (NCBI taxonomy): Bacteria > Pseudomonadati > Pseudomonadota > Gammaproteobacteria > Alteromonadales > Pseudoalteromonadaceae > Pseudoalteromonas > Pseudoalteromonas sp. AWH4_217. Next base: position 68,488 of record NZ_JBSWYM010000010.1, read on the forward strand.
GTGAATACTGGTATTGTCGGGATATGTGTTGCCGATAAAAAGCCATCAAATGACACAGCATTGATGTTGAAATGGCACCAAAAGGTTAGGCCTTTGATTTTTATTAAAAAAACTATTGGTGCTATTGTGGCACTAATATGGTGCTAATTTGTGTATTTTTCATCTGCAAAGTTAGCGCTAAACTTGCCTCATTAACATATACCGGAGCAGATCATGAAAAGACTAATGCAACTTATGCTGGTGGTACTACTGGCGTTTAGCAGTTTACACAGCTTTGCTGCAACTGATACACAAAATAACCCTTATGGCTTGATCAAATCTGTGGGCGATCAGTTGTTTGTGGATATCAGTAAGCTGAATACGCTGGAAGAGGCTCATAAGAAAGCTGAGCTCAAAAAGCTGGTGCGCGCACAATTAATGCCGCATATCGACATTAAATACGTGTCTTTTAAGTTGCTTGGTAAACATGTCCGTGAGATCAAACGAGAGCAGGCCGTGACCTTTATTGGAGCGGTGGAACAGTATCTGGCAAACACTTATGCGAATGCGCTGATGAGTTATAAAGGTCAGCAGGTTAATTTTATTGAGCCGGTGGTAAGTAGTGACAGTAAATTTGCATCGGTCAAATCTGAAATCGTTGAGCCCAACGCACCAACTATCGACATCGTATTCAAGTTTCGTAAAAACAAATCCGGTGAGTGGCAGGTATATGATCTGGTTGCCGAAAGTATTTCATTACTCAGTGCAAAGCAAAAGGAGATCACAGCGCGGATCAGCGAAGTAGGGATAGATCAGGTAAGCAAAGAGCTGGTCGCTAAGAGTTAACCAACACATATTGAATTTAAGACACAATTTGCGTCCTTCAGGCGGGTATTCACTCTTACCCATGAGATCCAATCTTCTCCGATTGCCCGCCTTTTTTCTCTCAGCAGTATCCGGTTTATCTAGTATCTTTGGCTTGTCGCTGTCGTGTCAGCCATAGTAAGATGGCGACCATTAAACGAATTAGGACAGTGTAATATGCGGCAACTGGTTCACCACCAGGGTTTAAGCTTGCTTTATCGATACACTGTCAAAAATTAAGAACGCTATACTATGCAATTATCACCTTCACTTTCAGCTTTGGTTGAGTCTCTGCGTTGTTTACCTGGTATTGGACCTAAGTCGGCTCAGCGAATTGCCTTTCATTTACTCGAAAGAGACCGCAGTGGTGGCACTGCACTTGGGCAGAGTCTGCTGCAGGCTATGGATAAAATTGGCCATTGCGAATCCTGCCGGACGTTTTCAGAAACGCCGGTGTGTGATATCTGTAGCAACGTAAAACGTCAGGATACCGGGCTATTGTGTGTGGTTGAATCACCGAGTGATGTGCTGGCTATCGAGCAAACCGGTCAGTATCAGGGGGTATATTTTGTATTGATGGGCCACTTGTCACCCCTTGACGGTATAGGCCCGAACGAAATCGGCATGGATGTGCTGGAAAAAACGCTGGCCAATGGCAACATCAATGAAGTGATCCTGGCAACGAATCCAACGGTGGAAGGGGAGGCGACCGCACACTTTATTGGCGAGATGTGCCACCAACATAACGTGACCGCTTCGCGGATAGCTCATGGTATGCCGGTTGGCGGTGAACTGGAGCTGGTCGATGGCATGACCCTAATGCATGCGTTTAGCGGCCGAAAAGCGATTTAATGAAAGCCCGGCAGGGCTTTTTAGGTTTTTTGACCGAGAAATATACTATCTATCACTTTTTTCACTTTTTCCCCTTGAAAAATTCCTACCCAGCACAATATACCTGAGCATAACGCAAGTTAACTGATTAACTATGTACTAATATTGTGTACCAAATAAGTTAGGGTGTACCAAATGACTACAGAAAATACTAAAGAAAATCATTCATTTAGTGCCAATACGAAGCAGTTGCTTCAACTAATGATCCACAGTTTGTATTCAAACAAAGAAATCTTTTTACGTGAGCTGGTATCCAATGCGTCGGATGCCGCTGACAAGTTGCGCTTCTTAGCGCTGCAAAATGGTGATTTGTATGAAGGTGATGCTGAATTGCGTGTACGTATCAGCGCCGATAAAGACGCGAAGACGGTAACCATTTCTGATAATGGTATCGGTATGACCCGTGACGAAGTGATCAGCTCTTTAGGCACTATCGCTAAGTCAGGTACGGCAGAGTTCTTTAAAAACCTGACAGGCGATGAAGCGAAAGATTCTCAGCTAATTGGTCAATTTGGTGTAGGTTTCTATTCTGCCTTTATCGTTGCTGATGAAGTGACTGTACGTACGCGTAAAGCGGGCGAGACTCAGGCAGTTGAATGGCAGTCAAAAGGCGAGGGTGAATATACCCTGGCGGACATTGAAAAAGCCGAGCGCGGTACTGAGATCATTCTTCACCTGCGTGAAGAAGAGCTGGAATTTGCCGATGACTTCCGCCTTCGTTCAATCGTGACTAAGTACTCAGACCATATCTCTATCCCGGTAGAAATGTTCAAAGCGCCAGTACCTGAATCAGAAGGTCCGGATGGCGAGAAAATTGAAGCTCAGCCTGGCGAGTGGGAAGGTATTAACCGTGCCACTGCACTGTGGACTCGCGATAAGTCTGAGATCAGTGACGAAGAGTATAAAGAATTCTACAAGCACGTGGGTCATGACTGGGAAGAGCCACTGACCTGGGCACACAACAAAGTCGAGGGTAAAACGGAATACACCAGCTTACTGTATATTCCAAAGAAAGCGCCATTCGACATGTGGAACCGTGACCGCCAGACAGGTCTGAAGTTGTACGTACAGCGCGTATTTATTATGGATGATGCAGAGCAGTTTATGCCAAGCTACCTGCGTTTTGTAAAAGGTTTGTTGGATTCAAACGACCTGCCGTTGAATGTATCGCGTGAGATTTTACAAGACAACAAAGTAACTCAGGCTATCCGCAAAGGGTGTACGTCTCGTATCCTTAAAATGCTGGATCGCATGGGTAAGAACAAACCAGAAGACTATCAGACTTTCTGGAACGAGTTTGGCCAGGTGATCAAAGAAGGTCCGGCTGAAGACGCCGCCAATAAAGAAGCGATTGCTAAGTTACTGCGTTTCAGCTCTACCCACACTGACGAGAGCGTCCAAAATGTATCGCTTGAGCAGTATATCGAGCGTATGGCTGAAGGTCAGGACAAGATTTACTACGTGGTTGCTGACAGCTTTGAAGCTGCGAAGAGTTCACCACACCTGGAGATCTTCCGCAAGAAAGGCATCGAAGTACTGTTATTGTCAGACCGTGTCGATGAGTGGATGATGAGCCATCTGACAGAATTTGCAGAGAAGCAGTTCCAGTCTATTACCCGTGGTGACCTTGACCTGGGCGATATGGAAGATGAGGAAAGCAAAAAAGCGCAGGAAGAGAGCGAAAAGCAAGTCGAAGGCCTGGTAGAGCGTATCAAAGAAGCACTGGGTGATAAAGTCAAAGAAGTGCGCTTTACGCACCGTCTGACTGATTCTCCGGCTTGTGTTGTGGTAGATGACCACGATATGAGTTCACAGATGCAAAAGCTGATGGAATCTATTGGTCAGTCTGCACCAGAGTCTAAGCCAATTTTTGAGCTGAATCCTGAACACCAGTTGGTTAAACACCTGAATGTTGAACAGGACGAAGATAAGTTTGCACAGTGGTCAGAAGTTTTACTGGATCAGGCCCTACTTGCAGAACGTGGCAGCCTGAAAGATCCTGCTGGCTTTGTCGCTCGTCTGAATAAGCTGATGCTTGATTTGAGTAAATAAGCGCAACGCAGATTTCAATGTATTGGAAAAGCCCGGCGGGTTATTCGGCCGGGCTTTTTTGTACCTGATTACTGTTGAGGCGCGATAGGACAATAACGGCCGCTATTTGGAACCCAGACAGAACGGGTTTCCCACCGACAATTATAAGCTACACGCTGCTCTTCCTGTTGGGTGAAGTAGGTATTGTGCTGGTGTACATACACACCACCCGGAGCGTAGTAATCTGGTCCTGGAATGGTCCAGTTTGCCGGGCAGCTTTTATTAGACAGAACTGTCCGCGTGTCCCAGGCCGGTGCAGAGACGGCACTGTGTTTAGCCGTTAGCTTATAATGACATGTTTTATAAGACACATTGACCAGCTGAGTACGGTAGTCGCATACCCATACGCGGCGCTCATCCCAGTATCCACCACAATTGGCGTTGTTAACCTGAGTGTCGTAAAAGGTGTTATAGTCTGTAACCTGCATACTTTCGGCAGGCTGAGCCTGAGCTGTAGCCGCAGCACATACCAGTGCAGCTCCAATGATTGTTTTGATATTACGTATCATAAGTTAGTCCTTTTCTAAGTTGTTAGTAGATACCTGACTAGACAGCTCCTTCAACTAATCGAAAACGTTTAGTGTTTTACCAATCAGGCTGCCATAGTGAAACACAGGCAAGATCTCAATGTAAGACAGGAGCGTGTGATAAATTTTCATCCCTTAAAAAGGCTATTATCTGTTTGTTTTACCTCGGACTAATGGTGTTTTGTCATATAACTAAAGGCCTGCTCATGAATTTGTCACATAAATTCACTAGACAAACCAAACATGAAAAAGATAAAATGACAGCGTTGTCATTGAGATCTATTATCACCTTGAATACGCTTCTGCCCGAACGTTTAATGGAATAATCAGATAGCACAGCTCGCCAACATTAGATTAGTTTATTAATTAGGTCCAAATCTTCTACATAACTCATCGCAATCACTGTAAAAAAGTGCATAGCTTGTGATATATTCACCTCGTTTGTAACAAACTATAACCAAATAATTATTTATTCTTTCTATATCAGTGGGTTAGATTTTTGTTGAAAAAATCTTATGTTAGCCACACAAAAAGATGTAGCGAATCTGTAATTTTGGGTGTATGGTTTGTTATTAGATGACAGCGTTGTCATCATCACTGGGCAGAAGTGATTTAAAAACCAACAAAATGATTCAAGGGGAATCCTGTGTTAGCTAATAATTTTAAGAAAAGCTTACTTGCAGCAAAGGTTGGCCTAATCCTGGGTACGGGTGTGACAGGTGTGGCGTTTGCTGAAGAAAACCAGACTGGCGTTAAAGAAGATGTTGAAGTTATTGAAGTGCGCGGTATTCGCCGCTCTCTGGAAGCTTCACTGAATACGAAGCGTTTTGCAAACGCCGTTGTAGATTCTGTATCAGCTGAAGATATCGGTAAAATGCCGGACAAAAATATCGCAGAATCACTACAACGTATTCCGGGTGTATCAATTACACGTAACTTTGCTGGTGAGGGTGGCTCGGTTTCTATCCGGGGTACAAACCCTGAGCTGACAGCAATTTCTTTGAACGGTAATTACGTTGCTTCAACAGGCTGGTTTTCTCAACAAGCTATGTCTCGCTCATTTGACATGGATTTAATGCCAACAGAAATGGTTGCTGGCGTTGATGTATACAAATCACCGACCGCGACACTAGATGAGGGTGGTGTTGGTGGTACAGTTGTTATGCGTACACGTAAACCATTAGAACTGGATGCAATGACAGTATTCGGCTCTCTGGAAGTACAAGATAACAGCATTGCCGACGATAATGGTTATGGTGGCACAGGTCTTGTCAGCTGGAAGAATGATGATGAAACATGGGGTGTGTTAGGTGCCTTATCTACCCTTGAAACAGTAGGTCGAGCTCACAAAGCCGAAAACTATATGGACGACGGTTGGGCAGGTGCGGGTATCGCCGAGTTTGCTCAAACACGTCAGCGTGATGCTCTGAATTTTGTTGTCCAATATGCGCCAAATGATCAGTTAGACATGTCTTTTAATTATTTTGGTGTAGATCTGGATGCAGGTAACTCGAACCAAAACTACCTGATCATTGCTGGTACTGATGCCGATGCATTCAATGGGAATGTAACGGGTGCAACGGGTTTAGGCCCTGTAAATGGATTTGCGCTTAACGGTACTTTTGCTGGTGGTCCATTGGATGATCAGAATACCCGTAATGCAGAAGTAGACACTAAGGTTTACTCATTCGAAACCAACTATAAAGCAGACGCTTACAATGTTAAGTTCATCCTGGGTCACACAGAAGCAGGTGGTGGTGACGGTGGTAACTATAACATAGGCTGGACATCACCTAATGCGGGTCAATCTATTGTTTTCGATATGACTCGAGTTGATGACATGGTGTTGTTGCCGCAGGGAACTAATGCAGGTGACCACTCAGAGTATGTGATGGGCGCACCATCTGTCACTGAGGGTGTCCGCTCTGATGAAGAAACCTTCGTACAACTAGATTTTGATTTTTTTGTTGATTTCGGCGCGATTACCAACATTAAAACGGGTTTGAAGCTGCGTGATCATGAGTTTTTGAGCTATTCAAACAAATGGACATTCAAAGACGGTGTAAACCTGGATAGTAATGGCAATCAACTTACCAAAGCTAACTTTGCCGATGGTCACTTTGATCACTCCGGTGTTGGCCTGAGCGGTGGGTCTCCAACTAATATTGCACGTACTGACGGTGATGCGCTGCGCAGTCATATCAATGGCTTTAAAGACGGCTCTGATTTACAAAAGGCTGGCTGGGGTAAAGTATCAGAAGATATTGCCGCGGCTTATGTTCAGGCAGATTATTCTGGAGATGGTTTCCGAGGCAACATCGGTCTGCGTTATGTACAGACTGATACTTCTGCGGACTACTATGATTTTGTTACTTTGGCAGACATAAAAACAGATAAGAAAGATTATTCTGATTGGTTGCCAAGCTTTAACCTTGCATTAGATCTAACAGAGGATTTGATCCTACGTATTTCTGCTGCAAAAGTAATGAGTCGTCCAAATTATACCTTCATGAACCCAGCTTCATCGTACAATGAAACGACCAGAACATATACGCGTGGCTCTGTTGACATTGACCCATATCGTGCAAGCCAGGCCGATATCGGCATTGAGTGGTACTTCAATGAGTCTTCTTTAATCTCAGCAACATTGTTTAATAAAGATATCAAGTCCTTTATTGTTCAGGGCGGTAATGTAAGTACAATCACTGTTGGTGATGATACTGCACCTCGCTTTGTGAGTGAACCAGCTCAGGGCTTGGGTGGTCAGATTGAAGGGGTTGAATTCCAGTATCAACAGACATTTGGTGAGTTTGGTGTTCTTGCGAACGTGACCTATGCAGACGGCCATGGTTTACGCCAGATTAATGATAAAATTGAGAAAGAAGATTTGCCAGGCTTGTCTCAGTGGTCAATGAACTTAACAGGTTACTACGAGACTGATCTGTACTCAGTACGCTTGGCTTACAACTACCGTGATCAATACCTTGCTGAAAGTACTGGTATCGGTGGCACTACGTTGTGGGATGAGCATAGCTATGTAGATGCGTCTGCAACTTGGCATATCAACGACCAGTTAGACCTGAGTATCGAAATGACTAACATTTTCGAAGAGACAACGACTCAGCGTCTTAGCTCTGCATACTCTGCAATGCGTTTGGCGGCAGAAAATGGACGTAATACATACCTGAAGCTGTCTTATCGCTTCTAATCTCGTATTTTGTTTGAAGGAAGGCGTCTGCCTTCCTTTTTCTATTTTATGTACTTCTAAAATCAATTTTACGATAGAGTGATTTTATCAGTACATAGCCTCGAGGTAGTCATGTCAAAACCAGTCAATAACCTAGTTATCGTAGGTGGCGGTACAGCTGGATGGTTGACAGCCGCTGTATTAGCCAGTCAGCTCAATTCAAAAAAGAACAATGCTGTTCAGGTCACACTCGTTGAATCTCCAGAAGTACCAATATTAGGAGTTGGAGAGGGGACGTGGCCAAATCTTAGGGCGACATTGAGAAAGATTGGCGTATCAGAAGCTGATTTTATGCGTGAGTGTGACGCGACATTTAAACAGGGCGCTTTGTTTGTCAACTGGATGACCGCTGACAATGGTGAGCAGCATCAATACTATCACCCTCTAAATACTGTGTACCATTCATCATATGAATTCAGCTTGGCACCATACTGGCTGCTTGGTCACGGACAAAAGCAACGTTATGACCACGCCGTTGCTACTCAAAGCCAGGTGTGTGATGCCGGCTTAGGTCCCAAGGAAAAAACCACACCTGAATATCAGGCTATTCAGGAATACTCATATCACTTAAATGCCAATAAGTTTGCTGATTTCCTGACCCGCCACTGCACCGAAAAGCTGGGTGTTAAGCATCTGCTTGCACATATTAAAAGCGCTCAGCAAGATGCAGAGGGTTTTGTGACGGCATTAGAAACAGATAATGAACAACATCCATTAGTAGAAGGGGACCTGTTCGTTGATTGTAGCGGGTCGAAGCCTATTTTGTTTGAAAAAACCTTTAATATTCCATGGAAAGACATTAGTGATGTCATTTTTAATGATATGGCTATTGCGATGCAGGTGCCATACAGTGACCCTGACAGGCCCATTGCAAGTCACACTATCATGACTGCTCAGGACAACGGCTGGATATGGGACATAGGTTTATACAATCGCCGGGGAGTTGGGCATGTGTTTAGTAGCCGTTATACGACTGCTGAAAAAGCTGAGCAGCAACTGCGGGATTATATTGGCAAAGAAGCTGAGCAACTTGACGCCAGAGTGATCCCGCTCAAGTTAGGATACAGAGAAAAGTTTTGGCATAAAAACTGTGTTGCAATAGGTATGTCAGCCGGCTTTGTCGAGCCTTTAGAAGCATCTGCGATTTATCTATATGATGGCGCAGCTAATATGCTGGCTGATCAGTTCCCACGCACGTTTGAAGCTATGGCTTATGTTGAAGAAAAATTTAACCGTTCCTTCACGATGCGAATGGAAAAAACAATCGATTTTATAAAGCTGCACTACTGTATTTCGGATAGGCTTGATTCGCAGTACTGGCGCGATAATTGTGCACCAGAATCCATACCGAAGTCATTACAATCTAAGCTGGCTCACTGGTCAGAGCACCCGCCAACTCGCTATGATTTTGAGAATGCATGGGAACCTTTTAATCTGGATAGCTATTTGTATGTGCTTTATGGCATGAACTTTAACACTGATCTGTCTCACAACAGTGATAGTTTCAATAATGTAAATTTGGCATCAGCTAAATTTACTGAGGTAAGCAAAATGGCTGACAGGCTGACGACGCACCTACCCAAGCATCGCGAACTGTTAGACAAAGTTTATCGCTTCGGCTTTACAAAAATTTAGGGGGAGCTATGGAGCAGGTTAAAAGTGTAGTTGTGGTGGGCGGCGGTACTGCTGGCTGGATCACAGCCGCGAAATTGGCAAAAGAATTGGGAGCCAACGACCCGCAAGGTGTTCAGGTGACCTTGCTGGAGTCTTCTGATATCCCAACCATTGGCGTTGGAGAGGGTACGTGGCCAACAATGCGAAAAACGTTAGCAAGTCTTGGCATTGATGAGCAAGACTTCATCAAAGCCACAGATGCTTCCTTCAAGCAGGGTACTCGGTTTATAAACTGGCATCACGAACAAGAGAAAGGCAGCAATTACTACTATCATTTGTTCAGCTCAGTTGTTGATAGCGCATCTTTCAATCTGTCTCCTTATTGGTTGCTAGGCGAAAGAGAGACGACCTATGCACAGAGCGTGAGTGCTCAGGATATCCTATGCGACCGAGGTCTTGCGCCAAAACTCATAACCAATGCTCCATATGAAGGTATTCAGAATTACGCTTATCACCTCGATGCTGGCAAGTTCGCGACTTTTTTAAAAGCGCATTGTGTTAATACTCTGGGTGTACGTCATTTAGTTGGTAATGTGGTTGATGTTCAACGTGACGTCGACGGTAATATAGGCTCTTTGTTTACAGATCAGCACGGCGAGCTCAAAGCTGGGTTGTATGTAGATTGTACTGGATTTTCTTGTTTGTTATTAGGCAAGACGTTAGGAGTTCAGTACAAGAGTATTCGGGACCAGCTCTTTGTTGACAGTGCAATCGCGATTCAAATGCCATATGAAAATGAACAGGAGCCGATAGCCAGTGCAACACATTCTACCGCACAAGAAGCAGGGTGGATCTGGGATATAGGGTTGCAAAGCCGACGTGGGACAGGACATGTGTACTGCTCCGAGTTTATGAGCGCGGACGAGGCAGAAAAAGTTCTGCGAGATTATTTAGGGCCTCGCAGCATAGAACTTAGTGCCAAGCACATTAAGATGAACTGTGGTTACAGGGAAAAATTCTGGCACAAGAACTGTGTGGCGATTGGTTTGTCAGCAGCCTTTGTTGAACCTCTTGAAGCATCCGCAATATTCTTGATTGAAGCTGCCGTCAATATGCTGTCTGAGCTATTTCCACATCATCGCTCACAGATGGAAACGAGTGCCGAACACTATAATCGTTCGTTTGAATTGCGGTGGCAAAAAACCATTGATTTTATCAAGCTACATTATGTTTTATCGCAGCGAACAACCCCCTTTTGGTTGTCCAACAAGGCACCTGAGTCGACCCCTGAGTCAGTAAAACATATGCTAGAAGTGTGGCGGCATAGGCCGATAAGTAAATACGATTTTGACAACGTATTTGAACCATTTCCACAGGATAGCTACCAGTATGTTTTATATGGCATGGGTTTTGAGCCCAAACTACAAAACGCAAAAGCCAGCTATGTGAATCGAGCTATGGCACAGAAGTTTATTACTCAGGCAGAAGCGCTCCGTCGCCAGTTCGGTGACAATTTACCCAATAACAGAGAGTTGCTTGAGAAAGTCCACAAATACGGTTTTCAGAAATGTTAAATTTATACTAAATAGGCCTAAAACATGCTTCCAATTTGCTGTTAAAACTATTAGCCTATGTCTCAATAAGTAATAATTACATTCAATTAACGGAGCAGTATTATGGCGGAGCAACAAGTGCAGCCTTTACACAACGAGAAACATGCCAACATCAAAGTAAAAAATGGCATTAACGTAGAATTTTTGAAATCTCAGCACTTGATCCCGGTTGTTGCACACGAGTTTGCACGTGTTGCGACTGAATTCCCGATGGCATTTGTTAAGAACACTGAAAGCGGCCAGTTCCAGGCTGTTGCCCTGTTTGGTCTTGAGCCAGGTGAAAACCTGTTTGTACAAGATGGTGAGTGGACTGCGGGTATCGCACCACTGGCAGCATCTCGTTACCCGTTTGGTCTGGTTAAGCACCCAGAGCAGGACCAATACGGCATCGTAATCGACGAAGCAAGTTCACTGGTTGGTGAAGAAGAAGGTAACGCTTTGTTCGAAGACGGTAAAGAGACTGAGTACCTGGAGCGTCGCAAAGAAGCTCTGGTTAACTTCATCGAGTTTTCTCGTGTAACTGAAGCTTTCACTCAGTACCTGGCTGAAAAAGAGCTACTTGTACAACAAACTCTGACTGTTGAAATCTCTGGTGAGAAGAAAGACATCAACGGTATCTACCTGGTAGACGAGCGTAAGCTGAACGAGCTGAGCGATGAAGCATATCTGGAACTGCGTAAGCGTGGTTACCTGGCACCTATCTTCTCTTTCCTGACTTCTACACATCAGGTTGGCCGTCTGGCTCGTCTGAAAGCAAAGCGTCAGGCAAGCTAAGTCAGTAATGACTATTTATTGTTAAAAAGCGCCTAAGGGCGCTTTTTTTATCGCGTTTTTTTGTATTCGAAATTCAGTTCCGGCAATTTAGTTCCAAAGTAAAAGAACAACAGGAACTCAACATGCGCCCTATACTTATTACCTCATCTTTATTCGCCGCTCTGAGCTTGGCACATCCTGCTTTTGCAGCCAAACCCGAGGCACCCATCGCCATTGCGATTCATGGTGGGGCTGGCACGATTGAAAAGTCTCGCTTTACACCCGATCAGGAAAAAGCCTATCGACAGACGCTTAAAGAGGCTGTTGAGCAAGGCTACACGGTCTTAGAGCAAGGTGGTGAAAGCCTGGATGCAATTACTGCCGCAATTAAAGTGCTGGAAAACTCGCCGTTTTTTAATGCTGGTAAGGGAGCTGTGTATACTTATGAGGGCACTCATGAACTGGACGCATCAATTATGGATGGCCGGGGCCGACAGGCAGGTGCGGTTGCCGGGGTGAAGCATGTGAAAAACCCTATCGAGCTGGCCAGAGCGGTCATGGAAAAATCGGTGCATGTGATGCTCAGTGGTGCCGGGGCGGAAGAATTTGCTAAGCGAGAGGGTATGTCATTCGTGGATAACGATTATTTTGATACACCTCACCGTTATGAAGCCTGGCAAAAAGCGCGAAAGAAACTGGAGCAAGCTGAGCAGGGCACAAAAGACTATCAGGCACAGCATCAGCAGTTGCCGCAGCAATATAAGATGGGCACCGTGGGGGCCGTCGCCCTGGACAAAAATGGCAATCTTGCTGCGGGCACGTCTACCGGAGGGATGACCGCAAAACGATTTGGTCGTGTTGGTGACTCTCCGATTATTGGCGCAGGCACCTTTGCAGACAATGATTCTTGTGCGGTGTCAGCCACGGGGCATGGTGAGTATTTTATTCGCTATAATGTTGCCGCTGATATCTGTGCACGGGTGCAGTATCAGGACAAATCCGTGGTACAAGCCGGCCAGGAGGTTATTTTTGGCCCTATGTTTGAGGCTGGTGGAACCGGTGGGGTGATCATTTTAGACGCTCAGGGCAACTTAAGCATGCCATTTAATACTAAGGGCATGTATCGTGCCAGTAAATCCAACACTCAGCCTACTTACGTGGGTATTTTCAAAGCGACAGATTAACCCGAATCAGTCTGCTTAACGTCTGCAAATTTAGGCAATTTTTGTAACGCCAGCTACTATTTAATATGAAGCTGGTGTTTTCTTAGGGGAATGAAATATGCAATCTGTCAAAGTAGCAGACTATCTTAATCATCGTCCGGTAACCTTTAAAGCGGACATGCGCATCGAGTCGGCCGTGGAAAAACTACTGCAAAGTGGTCAGGCCGGAGGACCTGTGATCGATGATATGCAGCGCGTAGTGGGCTTTTTATCAGAGCAGGATTGTATCCGAACTATGCTGGAAGCTACTTATCAGAACGAATCTCATAGCATAGTGGCCGATGTGATGAATGCTGAACCTTTGTGTGTCAGCCCGGACGATAGCATCCTAAAGCTGGCAGACAGAATGACCGCCGATAAACCAAAAATCTATCCGGTGTGTGACAGTGACTGTCGGCTGGTTGGGGTGATCAGCCGTACGCATGTATTGTATGCTATCGATAAGCATCTGCATGATACCTACGAGTCGGGACATCGTTTTGTCTGAGTTCTGAAGTAAGCTTCCTGAGGACATACTTCTAGTCCTGATGAATGTGGTGTCAGCGATAATTGGCTCCACCCTGTGCGATAGCTACTCAACTCTATTTTTAAGGTTCCGGTCCTTGTCAAAGGGACTGGGCTGTACTCGTGCTTTTTGTTAGACTACGCGACGATTTTCTCAGTAACAAGGTGTCGTGTAGTGGATTTGCAGTCGTTGTATTCGAACATAGCGGATTGCCTCAAAAAGGATCAGTTTCTCTTTAAAAAACGTCTTCAGGGCGTCAAAAAAATAAAAGATGAAGCGAAACAACAAAAGGTACTTACTCAGATAACGCGTGATATAGAGCACAGTAAAACGCTCAGAGTGAAGCGTCTGGCTGAATTGCCGACGGTGCAATATCCCGAGTCGCTGCCGGTTAGCCAGAAAAAAGACGACATCAAAAAAGCCATTGCCGAGAACCAGGTGGTGATAGTTGCGGGTGAAACCGGCTCGGGGAAAACCACTCAGCTACCTAAAATCTGTCTGGAACTGGGCCGCGGTGTTGATGGCTATATTGGTCACACTCAGCCACGACGTCTGGCAGCACGCAGCGTGTCAAACCGGATTGCCGAAGAGCTTAATTGTGAGCTTGGCCAGGAAGTGGGATTTAAGATCCGCTTCAGTGATCAGGTGTCTGACAAAAGTTATATCAAGCTGATGACCGACGGTATTTTGCTGGCAGAGATCCAGCAAGACAGATACCTGAATCAGTACGATACTATCATCATAGATGAAGCCCACGAGCGCAGCCTGAATATCGACTTTATTCTTGGCTATCTGAAAAACCTGCTCCCGAAGCGCCCGGATCTCAAAGTGATCATTACCTCAGCGACAATCGATCCGGAACGTTTTTCCAGGCACTTTAATAACGCGCCCATCATTGAAGTATCGGGCCGTACCTATCCGGTGGAAGTGCGCTATCGACCTGTTATAGATGCCAGTGGTGATGAAAGCGAAGCCGAAAATGACCAGTTACAGGGGATTTTCGATGCTGTAGACGAACTGTGTGCAGAAGGCCCCGGAGACATCCTGATCTTTATGAATGGCGAACGGGAAATTCGCGATACGGCAGATGCGCTGAGTAAGCGCAACCTCAAAGGCGTTGAGATTTTGCCTTTGTATGCCCGTTTGTCGAATGCCGAGCAAAATCGCATTTTTGCCGCCCACAGTCATCGTCGTATTGTACTGTCAACCAACGTGGCCGAAACCTCACTGACGGTACCTGGGATCCGCTATGTTATCGACCCGGGCACGGCGCGGATCAGCCGCTACAGTGCTCGTACTAAGGTTCAGCGATTGCCGATTGAGGCCGTTTCTCAGGCCAGTGCCAATCAGCGTATGGGACGTTGTGGCCGGGTTGCTGCGGGTATCTGTATCCGTTTGTACTCAGAAGAAGATTTCCTTGGCCGACCTGAATTTACCGATCCGGAAATTCTGCGCACCAACCTGGCATCGGTTATTTTGCAAATGCTGGCGCTGGGCCTGGGCGACATCAAGCGGTTTCCGTTTGTGCAAGCACCCGATAACCGCAATATCACAGATGGTGTCACCCTGCTTGAGGAGTTGGGTGCCGTTAAACCTGCCGCCAGACGTGAGCAAACCACGCTGACCCAGACCGGACGCAAGCTCAGCCGCTTACCGATAGATCCGCGCCTGGCCCGTATGGTACTGGCATCAGCCCCCGTGGGTGCATTGCGTGAGGTGATCATTATCGCAGCGGCACTGTCGATTCAGGACCCCAGAGAAAGACCGCAGGAAAAACGCGGTGCTGCGGATGAAAAGCATGGTCGGTTTGAAGATCCGGACTCGGATTTTATGGCGTTTCTGAACCTCTGGCAGTATCTGGAAGAGCAGCAGGAAGCGCTCAGTCGCAGTCAGTTCAGAAAGCAATGCCAGAAAGACTTTTTAGCCTACATGCGGGTCAGAGAGTGGCAGGATATTGTTTATCAGCTCACCACAGTGTGCACGGAAATGGGCCTCAAAGCCTCAGGCAATGATGCCAGCTTCGAAGCCATTCACCAGGCGCTGCTCAGCGGGATGCTGAGCCACATAGGTCAAAAAGACGAGAAAAAGTTCTATAAAGGGGCGCGCAACAGTCAGTTCCATATTTTCCCTGGCTCTGGCCTGTTTAAGAAAAGCCCTAAGTGGGTGATGGCGGCTGAACTGGTAGAAACCAGTAAGCTCTACGCCCGAATTAATGCCAGGATAGATGTTAACTGGGTTGCCCCGTTGGCGGAGCACCTGGTTAAGCGTAGTTACAGTGAACCACACTGGGAAAAGAAGCTGGGCTGTGTCATCGCCTTTGAACAGCAAACCCTGTACGGCCTGATCATTGTTGGCAAAAAGCGTACGGTTTACAGTCAGATTGAACCAGCCCTGTGTCGTGAACTCTTTATAAAAGAAGCACTGATAGCTCAGCAGTTAGGGCAAAACGAGGCCTTTTTAAAGCACAATCAGGCCCTGATTGAAGATATTCAGGATCTGGAAAACAAAGCGCGTCGCCGGGATATTCTGGTCGATGAGCATATGATGCAGGCGTTTTACGAGCAGCGGATCCCGGCCGATGTCAATAACCGGGCTGCGTTCAATCACTGGTGGAAAGACAAGAAAAAAACCGACAAACGCTTTTTGCATATGGATCGGGATGCCCTGATGCAACACGAGGCGTCACACATTACGGCACTGGATTATCCTGACGTGTGGCAGCAGGGAAATCTGATGTTGCCATTGAGCTATCATTTTGAACCCGGTCAACCTGTTGATGGGGTGACCGTAAACATCCCCCTGCCGCTCCTCAATCAGGTTGCGAATGAAGGTTTTGACTGGCATATACCAGCACTGCGTCATGAATTGATTTGTTCCTTGATTAAGAGCTTACCCAAGAGCCTGAGACGTAACTTTGTGCCGGCACCAAACTACGCCGATGCGGTGCTTGCTGCTATAGAGCCGATGCAAGGGGGCTTCCTGGAGGCGCTGGCAAATCGCTTACTGCGTATGACTGGTGTGAAAGTTGACGCTGAGGCGTTCGATCTCGGGGCACTGGAATCGCACTTAAAAATGCAGTTTCAGGTATTGGATGAAAACAAAAAGGTGATTGCGCATGGCTATGACCTGGATGCACTCAAAGCTAAATTACAAGGCAAGGTCACGCAAACGCTGTCCAAAGTGGCAGAAGAGGGCATAGAGCAGGAGGGGCTGACGCAGTGGTCGTTTGGTGACCTGCCTGAGGAATACACCAAAAAGCAGGGCGGTTACGAGATCAAAGCGTTTCCGGCGCTGGTGGACGATAAGCAAACTACCTCAATCAGCTTGTTTGATCATCCGCTCAAGGCCAAACAGGCACATCGACTCGGTCTACGTCGACTGGTGATGCTCAACGTGCCCTCACCGGTGAAATATTTACAACAGCATTTGCCGAATAAAGCAAAGCTGGGGCTGTATTTTAATCCGTTTGGTAAAATTAACGACCTGATTGACGATTGTACTGCTGCGGGTGTGGACGCTTTACTTGGCGACTATACCTCAATCCGCTCTGAGCAGGACTTTGAAAAAGCCAAAGAGCATGTCCGAGCTGAGTTGGGAGATAAAGTCGTTGACATTGCCTCAGCAGTTGAACAGGTGCTGAGCATTGCACATAGCGTGAATAAGCGTATGAAAGGTCGCGTTGACCTGACCATGATCACTGCCCATGGGGATATCAAGTCTCAGTTAGAGAGTCTGATCTTTAAAGGCTTTGTTAGCCAGCATGGTGCACACAAGTTATCTGACCTATTGCGTTATATGAAAGCGATTGAAAAACGTCTTGAGAAGTTGCCGGTCGATCCAAATCGTGATCGTTTGTGTGTGCTGGAACTCGAAAAAGTAGCAACTGCATACACTGATAAGTGTAATAAGCAGCCAAAAGGGCTGCCAATGCCAGAAGCCCTAGAGGAAGTTTTTTGGATGCAGCAGGAACTTCGGGTGTCTTTATTTGCTCAAACACTAGGCACACCTTATCCGATTTCAGCAAAGCGGATCACTAATGCGCTAAATGAGATCGAATAGTGTGTTTTGACTTGCAATTTGCATTAGGGCAATTACCTTATTAAGAGGAAACTATTTTTGGATTGTGAAAAGGAAGCGGCATTGACTATGTCCACACAGGGGAGCAGGATGAAAACGCCGCATGTTTTAGTGGTTGATGATGAGTATTTCAATTTTGAAATGCTCTCTATGGCTTTGTCGGACGCATTTAAATTTAGCTACGCTGAATCAGGTAAGAGCTGCCTGTCTAATGCGATTGCTGATCCACCGGATGTGATACTGCTCGACGTATGCATGCCTGGGTTGGATGGATACGATACGTGTCGAATGCTGAAAAACACGCCTGAAACCCGAGATATTCCCGTACTGATGGTGTCGGGTCTGGAATCGGAGCAGGAGAAGCAAGCTGGTTTTGATGCGGGCTGTGATGCTTACGTGGTTAAACCCTTTTCAATGCAGTCCTTATCGGAAAAAATAAAAAATATGGTGCAAATTATTCCCAGGTAATTTTTTGCAGGCAAGCAATGATAATAATGAGTGGAGCACGCCATGATACATGAGGATAAGCGGCGCTTTATGCGCATGATGGTCAACACCCAGGCACAATTAACGGTCTTGTCCACGGGTCATAAACTGCAAGGCACTTGCCACGACTTAAGTGCTACAGGTTTGTCGATCATTGTTGAGGAGCCGATTGAAATCAATGAAATGTTAGACGTATTTATCGACAGTCACGGTGGCTCCATTCCACCTCTCAATGCTCATGTCAAAGTCATCCGCTGCGGCAACAACACTGAAGGCGAAGGCTATATGCTGGGCCTCGAGATTGTGCAGTTTAATTAACTACCCTTATGTAGCCCAACTATCGGCCCGTGTTGCATGTGACGGGCCGCCTATACAAAGCGGGCGCACAGGTGTGTCCCTGCTTTGGTAAATTTTGTCACCACTTCCACACTATTTGCACATTGACCTTACATACTGATTAGCATCTGGTCTTACAAGTTTTGAATTCTGCTCACAGGGGTAACTACACCATGAAACTGACAATACGGCACAAGCTGCTGGCTATTTTGCTGTTGGTCAACACCGTATTGATCATGGCGATTTACTTTGCTAATCAGGCGGCTTTTGAAAAGAGTTTTCGTGATTATATTCAGCAAAATAGCCGCGCACGACTCGTTGCGCTAATGCCGACTATTCGCGAAAATTACGACCGTTACGGTGAGGAGTGGGTGTATCATCGGCATCCGGCGTGGCATCAGCTGGTACAAGAAGTACGGGGAAATGCCGTTAGAACGACATCGGACGGTGCTAATCCCTCTTATGACAGTTACGACAGCCCGTCTATGCGACAGCCTCGCAGACGACCAGAACATTCTAACAGAGGCCCGACAGAGGAGCGCATAGGTCGGGAGAGGGGTGATGAGCTTCGCCCTCAGACACAGTATCAATCTGACAGACGTCCGCAACCTGGTGCTGAGCGTCCACCCAGAGGAGAACGAAGTGCATACCCGCCAAAAAAACGCAGGCCGCCTCCCAGAGGGTATGGAGACAATGGAAGTGGTCGTTTAGTGTATAAAAACGCAGCCGGTGAGCAGGTTATTGGCTCACTGACGACAACTAGAACGACCTTGTGGGAGCCTGTTCACCAGTCCGATTCTCCTGCGTCGCCCCTACTGGGGTACGTTGGCCTTGAAGATGGCCTGGTTATGAGTAATCGTTTTGACAGTTTATTTGCCGAGCGACAAAAAAATTGGTTTATGTATATCGCCATTGTAGCCCTGATCGCATCGAGCTTACTGGCTATACCATTCAGTCACTTTCTGGTTGCGCCTGTACTGGCGCTGCGTCGGGCGGCACAGAGCCTGGCAAGAGGGGACTATCAGAGTAACCTGAGCACGGATAGCAACGACGAGTTGGGTATGCTGGCTCGGGATTTGAATACCCTGTCAGAAACCCTGCGGGAAAACCAGCAGGCAAGACAGCAGTGGATCGCCGACATTTCTCACGAGCTGCGTACACCTATCGCTGTGTTTAAAGCTGAACTGGAAGGGATGATTGATGGGGTCATAGAAACTAACCCTGAGCAGCTTCACTCTTTACATGAAGAGATAAGTCGTTTGACTCAGCTGGTTGATGATTTGCATCAGTTATCTATGTCGGACAGAGGATCTCTGAGCTATCAGATGTCACCACATTGTTTGGGCGATATCGTTGAACAGACATTCGGTAATCATCAGGCTCAGTTGACGAATCAACATTTTAAGTGGCAGCTGGACGGAGATAAGTCGTTGCTGATGGAGTGTGATGACAGGCGGATGACTCAGTTATTTAGCAATCTGATGCAAAATACATTGCGTTACACCGATTCTGCGCAACACAGTCCCGGTCAGATCCTGGTGACGATTAAGAAACAGGGAGAGCAAACTGAAATCGTCTGGCAAGACAGCTCACCCGCAGTAGAGCCCGAGTTGTTAGATAAACTCTTTGACCGCTTGTATCGGGTCAAACAGGCAAGAGATCGTGTGTCAGGTGGTTCGGGCCTTGGGCTGGCGATTTGTACCAGCATAGTTCAGGCGCATAACGGTACAATCTCGGCCCAACAAAGTGAACTTGGCGGTCTGGCTGTGGTGATGCGCTTTTCCTAAAAGGGTTGTAAATTCAAGCCATTTCACTTAGTTTTGGGAAGTAGAAGACCCAAGGTGAAAGTGAACGCTGAAAATGCATAAAGTACTAATCATTGAAGACGAAAAAAAGCTTGCAACCATTTTAGGTAAGTATGTCACTCAGGCTGGCTATGAGTTGCATATGGTTCATGATGGCGCCGAGGCTCTGAATGCCGTTGACACCTTTAAACCAGATATTATTCTGCTTGATCTTATGCTACCTAATGTTGATGGTATCGTGATTTGTCGTGAGGTGAGGCGCCATTCTATGGTTCCCATTATTATGACTACCGCTAAGGTGGAAGAAATCGATCGGTTACTGGGACTTGAAGTGGGTGCGGACGATTATGTTTGCAAACCTTATAGTCCACGTGAGGTGGTTGCTCGCGTTAAAGCAATTTTGCGCCGGGTAGGGGCAAATCCCCTCCAGACTGAGCAACTGGCACTGGATGAAAACACGCTATTTGTCACCTATCAGAACAGCTCTGTAGAGCTCACTCAGGTGGAGTTTGTTTTACTGCAAACCTTAGTCGCACATCCCGGGCGCATTTACAATCGCTCAAGACTGATGGATTGTATCTATGACGATGATCGGATCGTCAGCGATCGTACGATTGACAGCCATATTAAAAAAATTCGCAAGAAGCTCTCCCAACTCTCACCGGATAGCGAATTCATTCACTCTATATATGGTGCTGGCTATAAGTATGAGCTGAACACCTAGCCCGACAGGTATGGCAGAGTCTTTTGTAATGGCGCCCTGGCAGCGTCGGTTTTGTGAGGCGCACAAGCTTGATGCGCAGTATGTTCAGTTACTTGGCCCCGTTTCTAAGTGGCTGGCGGAGCAAGCTAAGCAAAATTCACCTTTATGCCTGGGGATCAGCGGCTCACAGGGGAGTGGTAAATCGACACTGGCTGGCTACTTAAAAGCCGCGCTTGCTCAAAAGAGATTGCGCGTTGATTGTGTGTCACTGGACGATTTCTATCTGAGCCAGGCCGAGCGGGCAAAACGCGCTGATGATATACACCCGTTGTTTCAGACCCGGGGTGTACCGGGGACTCACGACACCGCCCTGGCAGCTGAGGTACTAGCGCGGTTTCGGGGGCAACAGCCTTTGACATTGCCCCGGTTTGATAAATCTATGGACGAGCCATTTTCGTCTGTGCACTGGCAACACTGCGATAGCCTGGACGTGCTGATTTTTGAAGGCTGGTGTCTGGGCATAAAAGAGCAGCCGGAACAAAGCCTGACTTGCCCGATTAATCAGCTGGAGCAGGAACAGGATCCTGATGGCCGTTATCGCCATTCTGTGAACCACTTTCTTAAAGCAGATTACCAGCCCTTGTTTGCACAGCTTGATAAACTCATATTTCTCAATGCCGGGGACTTTTCGCATGTTGCCCGCTGGCGCTTTGAGCAAGAACAAAAATTGCGTCTGTCAGGCACGCAGTCACGCCGTATGTCAAAGCAAGAGGTTACACACTTTGTGCAGTTTTTTCAGCGTCTGACTCAATGGGGGCTGAAGACGTTACCCGATCAGTGTGACGTTGAACTACGCTTGTCTGCGCAGCGTGATATTTTGACGATGACAGGGCTCCACTAATACCAATTTCATTTAATACCTGTTCAATTTGAAGGAGCAAATATGCCGCTAACTGTGTTAGAAATTTATCATTTAGAACAACTAAATAGCAAAATTTCTGCCTCGCCTACATGGATGTAGGTGCCTCAGCGATAGCAGGACGCGAGAGCGGTGTTATCGACGATATTTTCTTGCCTCAAAATAGAACACTTAATTAAGCAAATTGGTATAATTCACATTGTCGTATTAGGATACAAAAAACTTATAAGGATAAACCAACATGCACATCACTCTTTTTACTTTTCCCGCTTTTTTACTGTTGAGTTTTGCGAGTATCAGTGCAGAAAAAGCGCATAGCACCGAGCAGATAAAAGTAGAAACTCTGACAAAACAGCAACAGAGCTGGAACGGCGCAACCCTGCCTGCCTACCCAAAAGGCCAGCCAGAAGTACGGATCATGCGCTTTACCATTCCTGCCGGACAGACCTTGCCTATCCACAAGCACCCTTATATTAATGCTGGTTTGATGATACAAGGTGAGCTAATGGTTGAGACAGAAACCGGTGAGACCTTACATATCAAGGCCGGCGATACCATAGTCGAAGTACTCAATACCTGGCACTGGGGCAAAAATGTTGGTAAAGAGGCAGCACAGATAGTGGTTTTTTACGCGGGTGTTAAAGATCAGGCCGTCACGCTTAAGCCTGATTAAATGGTATTTTACCGCGATTAACCTGGATCGCGGTAACCCTTATCTAGCTGACACAAATGCCATATCTGGGCAGAATATCCACTATGATGCTCTGGCGGTGCTTCTTCGCGGCATCATGAAAATGTTTCCAGTCAGAATCAAGAAAGCCCGGGTGATACTGGTAGCAGTGCTCATCTCCCGTTTCCAATGTCGTTCCAAGTGCTTGATGCTTCCATGAGCCATGGCCTTTTGCTATATAGCTGAGTTGGTGGGCACCCAGACCAAAGCGGTCGTTTGCAATAGCATCCAGCCACTGGTGATGACGCGTTTCTCCATTATCGCTGACAAACTGGTCAAAACACTGTGCAATTTCGTTTCGTACTTGTGGTGAGAGCCCGGTGATAGGCTTTACCAGATAAGTTTGAAAAACTTTACACAGCTCGTCTGCCGCCTGCAAAAAGTCACTGGGGTTGTTGCGTTCAATGTGTTCACCCAGACCGTTTATATAAGACCAGTGCTGATGGGGCAGGTCGGGATGTGAGAGCGCCTGACCATGACCAAGGCTTGGAATATTGTCTTGCAAAATATTGGCGAAATACTTGGTGACCTTATCTATCAGGCTGTGGTGCTCCTGACCATTGTGATCTGTGATATTGCGCACATGGTTTACCGGATGGTCGACGCCCGCAAAGCCCCGATGTCCCCAGGTATCAATAAACACATGGGCAGTGATCCCCAGTCGGTGTAATGAATAAGGGCGGTCTTTTTCTGCCAGTACCTCTGCAACCATGTCCTTTGCTACGTGAGAGTGTGGACGGCATACCAGTTTCTGAATAAAGCTGCCGCTCGGGTTTTCGCCTGCCGGTAAGCCGCCATTACCCGGCAAAAAATGAAATGGTACCCAGACTTTCATATTTTTAAGGCTGTCCAGATTACGATACTCAAGCATTTTGTGTGCAGTTGCTATCCGCTCATAAGCGGCGCCATTGTCAAACTCAATATGACCATAGTTAGTGGCGTCGTCTACATACTGCGCGGCGTGCGCTATGGTGGTGGCCTGAGCCGGGGAGAAGCCAGCATCTCGTGCCACAACCCAGGTCATGGCGTGATGAAGATCAATTTGCATCATTTTTCCTTGCGAAAATCGATTAATGCAGTAAACGGTACACTATTCAACGAATTAATCCTACTGATGATGACGTGAAACGGATATAATAGCGCTCATTTTCAGATAATTGTATTCGGTATTCAGTGGTGCCGCAGAGAGTGTGTATGAATAAAGGTTTTATGTTGGTTTGTGATGGCAGCAATGGAGCAGGCAAAACAACCGTGATTCAGGGCATTGCCGATTATCTTGAGCAACAGGGTTTTGACGTTGTACTGACTCGTGAGCCGGGCGGAACGCCGATAGGTGAGAAGATCCGTACTGTTATTTTAGATCCCAGTACACCCGAAATGGGTTCTGTCACTGAGCTTATGCTGTTTGGTGCGGCACGGGCACAGCATGTCGAAGAAAAGATCCTACCGGCATTAGCTGCGGGGAAGGTTGTGATCTCCGATCGTTTTGACGCCGCGACATTCAGTTTTCAACATTATGCGCGAGGCATCGACCTTGAGACAATCTCGACGATTAACGAATTGGCGCTGGGCGGCTTTAAACCCGATATGAATATCATTCTGGATTTAGATCCTGAGCTTGGTTTAACACGCGTAAATCAACGTGGCGAAGGGCTAGATCGCATGGAAGATGAGAAAATGGAGTTTTTACACCGGGCACGGCAAGGTTATCTGGCCCAGGCACAGGCTGAGCCAGCGCGGTTTAGTGTTATTGATGCATCACAAGATAAACAAACAGTGCTGAGCGCCTGTTTAAATGTCGTAGATTCGTTGGTAGCGGCCAATCGTCAACAAGACGAAAACAGTTAACTGGTGCGACGATATGTACCCTTGGTTAGAACCGGTTTTATCTCAATTACAGACGAGCTACCAACAACAGCGCTTTCATCATGCTCAGTTGCTTTATGGCATGAGCGGCGTTGGAAAGCTAGAGCTGGCTCAGTCGCTTGCGGCAGCGTTGCTGTGTAAACAGGCTGGCAGGTCGCTGTATGCTTGTGGGCAATGTAAAAGCTGCCTGCTCTTGGAGGCAGACAATCACCCGGACAAACTATTGATAACGGCGGAAACACAAAGTATTAGTGTTGATGCGATCCGCGGCCTGAATGAGTTTATATTTCACTCAGCTCAACAAGGGGGTAACAAAGTCGTTGTGATAGATGGCATTGAAAAGCTCACCGAGTCGGCTGCCAATGCGCTACTGAAAACGCTTGAGGAGCCCGCCAAAGGCAGATACCTGTTGCTATTGTGTAATGACAGTGCACGCGTGGCTGCAACGGTGCTGAGTCGCTGCAACAAGTTGAATGTGGGTGTGTTCGATGGAAATGCGGTAGAAGCGTGGCTCGCACAGCAAGGGATCCACACCAGTCAATTCCCCTGGATCAGCAATTTTATGTCGCAACCGCTATTATTACAGAAGTGGTCCCAGACGCAGCAACTCAATGACATAGACTACTTGTGGCAACTCGCACAACATCTGAACGAGGGCATTGATAGCGATGCACTGGCAAAAGCACTACAAGCTGATACCAGCCTGATAAAGGTGTTTTGCAGCTTTGTGCTGGCTGCTATCAACAACCGGCTCATGACGGGGCAGCTGGATTTTAGCAAAGCACAGGCTGCCATTGCAGCAGTGAGGCGGTTTTCAGTAGACCAGCATACTGTGTTAGGCTTAAACTTGTCCCTGAGTCTGTCACGATTATGCTATCAGTTGCAGCAAACCTTAAGATAGGAGTCAAGGTGCAAGAATTACTAGTGGATTTTGAAGACAACGACGAACTATATCGCAGCTACATGCCATACCAAAAAAGCGGCGGCTTGTTCGTGCAAACCAATAGTCGTTATGAAATGGGCCAGACGTTAACGCTACGTATTACTTTGCCCGATGCGCTTGAAGAAGATGTGGTGACCGGTAAGGTCGTCTGGATCACACCACAAGGTGCGCAAAACTCTAACCCGCCAGGTATAGGTGTTGGGTTTGAAGCAGAAGATGAATTACTGAACGATAAAATAGTAAAAATGCTGGGCACTATGCTGAATTCCGGTAAGCCCACCTACACCATGTAAGAGTAGTTATGATTGTAGATTCTCATTGTCACCTTGACAGACTGGACTTTGATAAACTGGGTAAAGCCTTACCCGAGATCCTCACGGATGCCAGAGCAAAGCAGGTTGAACACTTTTTATGTGTGAGCGTTACCCTGGCTCAGTTTCCGGCTATGCTGGAAAAAATTCTCCCCTTTGAGGATGTGTCAGCATCTTGCGGTGTGCACCCGTTAAACCAGGACGATGCGCTAGACCCGGCGCTACTGAAAGAACTGGCTCAGCACCCTAAGGTCGTGGCAATCGGCGAGACTGGGTTAGATTATTATTACTCAAAAGACACACACCAGGTGCAAAGAGACAGCTTTGCACAGCACATTGATATTGCTAATGAGCTCAACAAGCCACTGATAATTCATACGCGTGATGCCAGACAGGATACCCTGGATATTATGCGTGCGCATCAGGCGCAGCAGTGCGGCGGTGTATTGCATTGCTTTACGGAAAACTGGGATATGGCAAAGCAGGCCATTGATATGGGATTCTATATTTCTATCTCTGGGATTGTTACTTTTAAAAATGCCACAGAGCTGCAAGATGTTGTTAGGCGTTTGCCTCTGGACAGGCTGTTAATTGAGACCGATTCTCCTTATCTGGCGCCTGTGCCACATCGTGGTAAAACCAATCAACCTGCCTATGTGCAGGATGTTGCTTATTTTATCGCAGATTTAAAAGGGATAAGTTACAAGGAGTTAGCTAGCGCCACAACGGAGAATTTCTACCGTTTGTTTGGCCTGGCTCAGCGCGGTAATGCCAGCTAACGATTCTGATTTACCTTACCTGTTGCTCGGCCCTATGGTGCGCCGGGCAGAGCCTAAACAAATTTGCCTGCAGTTTGTTACCACGGCAGCACCACAATTCGAGCTAGAAATAGACTGGGTTGAGGTAGCGGTTGAGCAAAGCGAAATCAGGTTGGGTACCTATTTATATCTGTGTTATTTACGGATCACTCCGAACCACGGCCATTTTAAATGCGATACCAACCTGGGTTATCGCATCAAAGCGGGTGGGCGTTGGCTGGATCTAAGTGCGCTTAGCTACACTGACTCCCCTCAGCTTGTGGTGCCCGAAACCATTCATAGCGTGCTTCACGGCTCGTGCCGCAATCCTCATCACCACAGCCAGGACAGCTTGGCAACTGCCGATGATTATCTACGCCAGACGTTACATGACAAGGCAAAACGTCCCTCGCTGTTACTGATGTCCGGAGATCAGATTTACGCGGATGATGTGGCGGGCCCGATGCTTATGGCTGCACACAGGTTAATCTCGTTACTCGACATTTACCCCGAGGACAATGTTGCGCTGACTTTGCCAGAGTCCTTGCAGCAGCAGCTCTATCAGCGCCATCATTGGTTACCGAAAACGCCCTGGCAGGAACGCAGTAAGTGGACGATAGGCCACTGGCTTAAAAAAGATGAGGTACATTTCTCGAGTGTTAAGGCTGGTAATCACCTGATCACGCTTGAGGAGTTTATTGCCTGCTACTTGCTTAACTTTAGTTATCAGGCCTGGCAATTGGTCGATTTATCGCAGCTACATGGACACGATCTGAGCCATGCCCAGGCACTTGAATTTGCCGCGGATAAGCGCGCTTTACAGGGCTTTATTGAAACTTTGCCGGCGGCCCAGCGGCTGTTTGCTAACGTCTCCACATTAATGATGTTTGACGATCATGATGTGACAGACGACTGGAACCTGACTGCGAGATGGGAGCAAAATATTGCCAATTCTCCGGCAAGTCGACGGATCATAGCCAATGGCCTGATAGCATATTGGTTGTTCCAGGGATTGGGTAATGATGCCTTTTGCGCGACGGGTAAGTTGATCGATGGGTTTACCCAATGTCTTACAGCCCATAACAAATGGGCGCTAACCAGCTTCGACAAGGCCCTGCACCGTTTTACACAGTGGCATTATTGCCTCGACACACAGCCAAAAGTTGTGGTGTTGGATACGCGTACCCATCGCTGGCGCAATGAACAGGATTTCAATGAACCCAGTGGCCTCATGGACTGGGAAACCCTCATGGAATTGCAGGAGCAAATGCTGAACCAGGATTCTGTTTTGTTGGTGAGCCCTGCACCGGTATTTGGCGTCAAGGCGATAGAAACGATACAGGCAGTCTTCAACGCATGTGGTCATCCTCTGGTGGTGGATGTTGAGAACTGGATGGCGCATGAGGGCGCTGCGAAAAAACTGATCGATATTTTCAAGCGTGAAGATACACCTAGTGAGACCATTATTCTATCTGGTGATGTGCATTACTCATTCTGCTTTTCAGTCGCGGCCCGTTTTGGCCGGCACGATAACCGGATCTGGCAACTTACCTCTTCAGGCATAAAAAATGAATTCCCAAAGCGCCTGCTGCACATACTAGAAAAACTGGATACCTGGCTTTTTGCCCCCTGGAGCCCGTTTAACCTGTTTACTAAGCGCTGGCAGTTGTCGGTACGAAAACATCACAGTAACAGTGTTGGCAAACGTTACTTAGTGAGTGCATCTGCTATCAGTCTGGTTGAGTTACAACAGGGCAGACTGAGCCGCTATCGTTTACTGCGCTCAGATGGAGAGGTTACTGAGTTTGCGTTATCTGAACACGATGACGCGCGCTGTTAACCCAATACCCGACATCTCAGCTGGATTGTAAAGTTTTGCTATAGTTACAACAAAGAGCCTGCGCAAAAGGTGATAGGGTTGTATCAGCAACAGCATATAAAACACACAAAACTTGGCGTGAGTTTCCTGATCCTGGTGGTGAGCTGGTTATATTCTGCTCCTGTACTGGCCGTTCCCATATTTTCTGATACGGCGCAGGTGATGCGTCACTATGATTATGAATCAGGTCTCAGTCAGGTCAGTATTACTGCGATTGAAGAAGACCAACTTGGTTATATCTGGATTGGTACACAAGCGGGCCTCAACCGCTTTGATGGCCATTCATTTAAGCAGTTTACTAGCCGTCAGCAGGATCCATTTTCATTGGCCGGGGCCTTTATCACTGCGCTGTGCCATAGCGGCGAGTCACTATGGATTGGTACCAGCACTGGACTCAGCGTTTATCATACCGTCACGGGTCGGTTTCAGAGCTTTTTAAGTGATTTCAGTCCTTTGATCCCTTCTGATCGGGTGCAGTCTATTGGTTGTCAGGGCAGCGCAATTTCTGTCACTACAGAAGACGGTTTTTACTATGTAATAGATAAAGCAACGCTGTTACCGCAAGAGTTGGCACTGAAAGGCGACTTTATTCGATATGTAACGGTATACAAAAATTTGGTTTATTATCTGTCTGATGAGGGGCTGGTGGTTAACAATCGCCAGACAGATATGACGACACTATTGTTAGCGGGTGATTTTAAGTCGCTGATGATCAGTGGTGAGCGGGCATTTTTAATTGGCAAAGATAATAAGTTAACAGTTTATGACACTCTGTTTGAGCGCGCCTTGTGGCAAAGCGCCATTGCATCGGATTTAAAGCTGGTATTACATTCAGTTTTTGCGTCAGCAGGGGAGTTATTTGTTGCCACCAGCCACGGCGTATATCTGCTTAACATGAAAGGTGAGATAAAAAAGCGCTGGTATAAACGGGGCAATAATAAGTCAGGGTTACAGGACAGCAGCATCCTCTCGGTTTTCAGGGACAGCAATAGCGATTTGTGGATTGGGACAGAAACCCGGGGCCTGCACTTCATCAGTCAGCTCAGTGAAACTTTTGGCCATGTGGGGGAATACAATTACCCAAGTGCACCGCTGGCAAATTCGGATGTCCGCAGCTTTGCTTTGGATGCATCAGATCGCTTGTGGGTTGCGACGTCCAGCGGGGTTTATATTTTCCAACAGCAACAGTTTATTAAAGCGGAGCAGATTTACCCTAAGCTTGCCACCTTTTCCAATAGCTTTATTACTAAAGTGCTGGTTGTAAATGAACACGTGTGGCTGACTTCACGCGGTGCTGGTGTGGCCAGGCTCAACCTCACCAATGGCGAGGTGATGCACTTTACACCTGATTTCGGTAATGGTCCGGAATTGAGTTTTAATGACATCACAGTATTTAAGCAGCAGGTTTTATTGAGCTCCCGCACATTGGGCCTGCTTTATTATGATGAACACCAGAACAAACTCTTGCCATTTTTTGCCTCATCGGTTGCAGCACCAAATCATGTGTCGTCGGTTCTGGTTGATGGTGATGGCTTTTACTTTGGTAGCGTGGGCGATGGTCTGTTCCATTATGACGGACTGACTATTAAATCGCTGACCACAAATAATGGTTTGGCATCAGATATTGTCTTTATGCTGGCGCGCGACACACTTGGCGCAATCTGGGTCGCCAGTGAATCAGGCGTCAGTATCCTGAACAAGCAGTTTGAAGTCGAAAAGGTGTTAAAGATAGCCGACGGGCTCGCCAACGAAGCAATCTGGGCCATGGTATTTGATCAGCAACAACATGTCTGGCTTGGCACCAGTGGTGGCCTGAGTCGGGTCAATATACATGACCACAATATCGATAACTTTCTGGTTGTCGATGGCGTGCAGGATAACGAATTCAATTATAATGCTGCCTGGCTGGCACCCGATGGCAGGGTCTTTATTGGCGGAGCAAAGGGGTTCAATCAATTTTACCCGGAGCAAATCCGTATCGCGTTTGGGATCCGACCCCTGTTAATCTCTAATATCGAGTTGCTTGGAGAGGTATTGCACCCTGAGGCCAGCAGTGAGCTGACTTTGGCACCCGAACTCACAGAGAAACTGTCTCTGAATTATGATCAGGACATCATCTCTTTGCACTATTCCAGTCTGGACTACGGCTCCGAACGCTTGAACTTCTTTTATCGTATCGTTGGCCTGAGCGATCAGTGGCTGAAACTGGCTGATGGGGTCAGGCAAATCAACCTGCTGAAACTGGAGCCTGGGAACTATCAGGTACAAACATACACAGTCAATCGTTTTAATCAAAAATCGCCTGTACATCGCTTCACCATAAGTATTAAAGCGCCCTGGTGGTGGGACTGGTATTCCAAGACGTTTTACGTTGTTGCACTGACGTTGAGTTTTGCCTTATGGCTGAGGCAGCGGCAGGCGCGCTTTCGCCAGGTGGTGAATGACAACCGGGTGATGAATGAGCTGCAACAACGCCTTGAACTGAGTTTATGGGCCAGCGGTGATGAGTTATGGGACTGGCACCTTGAGAACAAAAAAGTTTACCGCTACTGCGTTAAGCCACGTATTGACTATGGCAGGGATCAGACGACTATGTCCGTCGAAGACATAGACCAATTTGTCCATCCAAAAGACTGCATTGCCTGGGAAGAGAAAATAGAAGCCTGTCTTGAGGGTGAGCAGGACACCTATGAAATCGCGATGCGGGTAAAAACACTAAAAGACCAATGGAGCTGGGTATTAGAGCGAGGAAAAGTGGTTAGTCGCGACCATCATGGTAGACCACAACGCATTGTAGGCGCGTTGAAAGACATAGCAGAGCTGAAGGCGCACCAGAATGCATTGCAGACGCTCAATGAACAACTGGAAATTAAAGTAGCAATGCGAACAGACGAACTATACAAAAAGAATCAAAAGCTTGAACAGGCTATGATGGAGCTTAAACGTACCCAGCAGGAACTGATTGAAAGTGAGAAAATGGCGTCGCTGGGCAATGTGGTGGCAGGGATTGCACATGAGATTAATACGCCGCTTGGCGTGGCAATTACCGCGTTGACTTACAATCAGGAATGCTTACACAACATCAATGAAAAGCTTCAGAAAAAGCAATTACGTCAGGCCGATCTGGAGCGCTCTAATTCAGAGCAGGAGGAAGGATACAGGCTGATCCTACGGAATCTCGATAGAGCTCAAATGCTGATCAGCAACTTTAAGCAGGTCGCCGTTGATCAGTCTAGCGAAGTGGAGCGGGATATTAACGTCAAAGATTATATCGAAGACGTTTTTAGCTCTCTTTTGCCGCTGAGTAAAGGTAAAGAGATTACCTTGTCTATTACGGGTGATGCCGACATGTTGGTCAATACCTACCCAGGCGCCATTTATCAGATAATGACAAACTTATTTAACAACTCAATGATCCATGGCTTTGAAAAACAACAAAAGGGTAAGGTCGATGTATCAACCAGTATGCTTGGAGAGCACTGGTTACTCGTATACCGCGATGATGGGGTTGGGATGTCAAAAGAGGGATTAAAGACCCTGTTCGATCCGTTTGTAACGACAAAAAGAAGCCAGGGAGGCTGCGGTCTGGGCATGCATATAGTGTATAACCTGGTGACACAACTGCTCAAAGGTGAAATCACCGCAAAATCAACCCCAGGGCAAGGCATTGAAGTCAGCATCAAAGTCCCATACAGCCCCGCCAAAGGCGAAGAAATGGTTGGGTGAGGCGAGACCGAAGCAACGCTTCGCAGCTCGCCGAACGCTTTTCATGGATGAAAAGCCGGGAGCCCTCCATAGGGATATGTGTCCACCCGTACTTTTCTGAGACCGAAGCAACGCTTCGCAGCTCGCCGAACGCTTTGTCGTGCAAAGTCGAGCTTTAGCTCGGTCTTTGCGCAAGGTGAAATGAGCCATTTTAGCTGGATATGGCTTGAGCCGCGGTTGCTGATACCGGACCGGGAGCCCTCCATAGGGACATGTGTCCACTCGTACTTTTCTGAGACCGAAGCAACGCTTCGCAGCTCGCCGAACGCTTTGTCGTGCAAAGTCGAGCTATAGCTCGGTCTTTGCGCAAGGTGAAATGAGCCATTTTAGCTGTATTTAAATTGGTGGCATCGCTCAAAGTTCCACTTCGAGGAAAACCTGTTAGACTATTGAAAATTAAAATTAAAACGACTTTTTGAGATCAGGGATATGTTGAATACAAGACTAACAATTAATACCAAGCTAATTAGGAGTGGCATTGCTCTTATTTTTATCCTTTTTATTGGTGCATGTTCAACCACTAAAAGTATTAAGAAAGACTATATGCTAAGTAATAGTGAAAACAAGGGCGTGTTTTTGACCTCCATTAGTTACAGAGGAGGATATTCTGGATATTCCGTTCAATTTAGAGGCCTGTTTTCGACTAAACAAAAGTCTATTCAGTTTGGCGAAGGAATGGCACTCATACCTATACCACCGAAGGGAGATTACAGTCACCTTGGAAGAAAAGGAGAGCTGTTTGCAGTTGAGGTGCCGGCTGGAGAGTATTACATTGTAGGCTGGATGGTATTCAGCGGATATGCGTCAGTCAGCCCTGCTAAACCTATTTCGATTCATTTCAAAGTTGAACCGGGTAAAGCTACATACATTGGTAATTTTGACTTTATCCAGACGGATAGTTTTGGGCTAACAGTAACGGGAGTTAAAGTGAATTACTCGGACCAATCGGTGATAGATTTCGAGGTGTTATCCGGTAAATACCCAAATATCAAAAAGCAGGATATCATTATGGGAATTGAGCCTTCTTCATCTAGAAATGGATTAGGGGGTGACAACAACACGTCCTGGGATATACCAATTGTTATAATGTAAGCCTAAATAACCGAAACAAAAACGGGCCTGATGGCCCGTTTATTCAATCTAGTTTAATAGCAGCACAGATCACATCACGCGCATACCTGGCTGTGAGCCTTCGTCTGGATTGAGGATATAGATTTCTTTACCGCCAGGGCCAGCAGCCAGCACCATACCTTCTGACATACCAAAGCGCATTTTACGAGGCTTCAGATTGGCAACCATGACTGTCAGTTTGCCGATCAGATCTTCCGGAGCATAGGCCGATTTGATACCGGCAAAGACCTGGCGGGTCTCTCCACCTAAGTCCAGTGTCAACTTCAGGAGCTTGTCTGCGCCTTCAACGTGCTCTGCATTAGCAATTTTAGCCACACGCAGGTCAACTTTAGCAAAATCATCGAACTCGATTTCGTCAGCAATCGGCTCTTTAGCCAAAGGGCTGTCAGCTGCAGGTTTTGCACTTTGCCCGCCGACTTTTTTCTCCAGGCTTTCTTTTGACGCGTCTACCATTGCATTGACTTTGTCCAGTTCAACACGTTGCATCAGGGCTTTAAACTTGTTGATTTCATGGTCGATAAGCGCCGTTTCCAGGCCTTCCCAGCTCAATTCAGTGTTCAAGAAGGTTTCTACATTCTTTGCCATACCAGGCAGGATAGGCTTAAGGTAAGTCAACAATACACGGAACAGGTTCAGACCCATTGAGCATACCTGGTGTGCACGTTCCAGTGTGTCTTCATTCTTAGCAAGTACCCAGGGGGCTTCCGCGTCGATGAACTGGTTAGCCTTGTCGGCAAGTGTCATGATCTCACGCACAGCACGGCTGTATTCGCGGTTTTCATAGTGACCGGCAATGCTGTCTTTGGCAGCCACAAAGCTGCTCAACAGTGCTTCATCCATCACCGTATTGCTTAGCTTACCGCCGAACTTTTTAGTAATGAAGCCCGCACAGCGGCTGGCGATATTGACAACCTTACCGACCAGATCTGAGTTCACGCGTTGCGCGAAATCTTCCAGATTTAGATCCAGGTCTGTTACACCGCTGTTCAGTTTAGCAGCATAATAGTAACGCAGATATTCAGGGTCCAAATGTTCCAGGTAAGTACGTGCTTTAACGAAAGTCCCCTTAGACTTAGACATTTTCGCGCCGTTTACAGTGACAAAACCGTGCGCAAATACATTATTTGGCTTTCTGAAGTTAGCGCCGTCGAGCATTGCTGGCCAGAACAGACTGTGGAAGTAGATGATGTCTTTACCAATGAAATGATATAGCTCGGCATCAGACCCCTCAGCCCAGAACTCGTCAAAGTTCAGGCCCTGTTTGTCACAGAGGTTTTTGAAGCTGGCCATGTAACCAATAGGTGCATCCAGCCATACGTAAAAGTATTTTCCTGGTGCGCCCGGGATTTCAAAGCCAAAGTAAGGTGCATCACGACTGATATCCCACTGTTGCAGACCATCTGCAAACCATTCATCCAGTTTATTGGCCATCTCAGCTTGCAAACTGCCAGAGCGAAGCCAGGTTTTTAGCATGTCTTCAAAAGCAGGCAAGTCAAAGAAAAAGTGTTCAGAATCTTTGAGAACAGGTGTTGCCCCAGACATTGCTGACTTTGGTTCAATCAGCTCGGTTGGGCTGTACGTTGCGCCACAGGCGTCACAGCTGTCTCCGTTTTGTTCTTCGGCTTTACAGTTTGGGCAAGTACCGGTAACAAATCGATCGGGCAGGAAAATACTTTTTTCAGGGTCAAACAGTTGAGAGATGGTACGCTTCTTAATGTGCCCTTTGTCATTCAGGCGAGTATAAATCAACTCACTCAGCTCACGGTTCTCGTCACTGTGGGTGCTGTGATAGTTGTCAAACTCAATATTAAAGTCGGCAAAGTCACGCTGTCTTTCAATGCTAACTTGCTGAACCATTTCTTCTGGCGTGATGCCCTGTTTTTGGGCGTTCAGCATTATAGGTGTGCCGTGAGCGTCATCTGCACAGACATAATAGGCCTCATGGCCTTGCTGCTTCTGGAAACGAGCCCAGATGTCGGTTTGAATGTACTCCAACAGATGACCCAGGTGAGTCGGTCCGTTAGCATAAGGCAGTGCACTTGTTATGAGAATTTTTCTCTTTGTCATAGTTATTCCGTGAAAATAGAGCGGCTCAGTTTGGCTCTGTAGATCTGGCGCCTGGCATCATGCACGGTGCTTATCGATACAGAGAGCAAAAACTTCGGCCCGGTCAGCCAGTCTGTTGTGATAAAAGACTGACCAGAACGGCTGGGGAAATCCCAGCAGACGCGAATTTGACTGGTTTTAATGAAGTGAATGTTACATAATTCCTGCGCCCATTTCATCACCTCAAGGCGTTTTATTTGTATGTTTGGTATTGAAAAACTATTTACCAGGAAGGACCCCATAAAAGAACAGATTAAAACTCATCTGCAACACTATCGTAGCGCGATTTTTCCTATGGGCATTGATACACAGTGGATTGCGGATATTTCACCCGATAAAGCGGAAAAAGTGTCCTGGCAAGTTACACTCACATTGCCTTTTGCCGCATCAGGGCAGGGAGCTGTGCTCTCTTCTCACCTGAGTGAATCTTTGAATGCGGATGTCCGCGTGAAATGCCAAAGTGAAATCGCCGGTGTGGCTCAGTTCAAACAAATTAAACACATTGTTTTGGTCGCATCAGGAAAAGGCGGCGTTGGCAAATCGACCACGGCCGTAAATCTGGCAGCAGGACTTGCTTCTCAAGGGGCACAGGTGGGCATTCTGGATGCGGATATTTATGGTCCCTCCATCCCTTCTTTGCTGGGGTTGAGTGGGCAACAGCCAGAGGCACTGGACGAAAATACGCTAAAACCATTTGAAAAAGATGGCATAAAAGCCATGTCCATTGGTTTTTTAGTGGCTGAGGACGATGCGACGGTCTGGCGTGGTCCAATGGCATCACAGGCATTAACTCAATTGTTAAATGAAACGGCCTGGGGAGAGTTGGATTATCTGGTTGTCGATATGCCACCTGGTACAGGTGATATCCAATTGACGATGACCCAAAAAGTACCCGCCAGCGGTGCAATTGTGGTGACAACGCCTCAGGACCTGGCATTGGCAGATGCGCAAAAGGGCATTGCAATGTTCAATAAAGTCAACCTGCCTATTATTGGCCTGGTAGAAAATATGAGTTATTTTTCATGCCAGCATTGTGATGGCAAAAACGCCATTTTTGGCAGTGAAGGGGGCGCTAAACTGGCCGCGCGTCATGGTGTTCCGCTGCTTGCAGAAATACCACTGGATACCGGGATCCGAGAAAACTCAGAGCTCGGCGCCAATATCACAGCTCAATCACTGCCGATCAAAGACCATTATATTTATTGTGCTCAGCTGGTAAGCAGCATGTTGTATTTACAATCACAATCGACTCAAGGGGTCGAAATTCTAATAACGGATGACTAAGTAATGAGACTCTCTGACAGAGATATAAAAGAAGCTATCAAAAACCAACACATTCAAATTGAGCCAACGCCGGCCGATGAGATGATCTCAGGAGTGACCGTTGATTTGCGTCTGGGCAATAAATTTCGTGTGTTTCAGGATCACGCTGCACCCTATGTTGATCTGAGCGGGCCCAAAGAGCAGATCAACGCAGCGATGGAATCCATTATGAGTGATGAAATTGTACTCGAAGATGGCCAGGCTTTTTTCCTGCATCCAGGTGAACTGGCTTTGGCTATGACTTATGAATCTGTGACCTTACCTGCTGATCTTGTCGGTTGGCTTGATGGTCGCTCATCTTTGGCTAGATTAGGCTTAATGGTGCACGTAACCGCACATCGTATCGATCCGGGCTGGTCAGGAAACATTGTTCTGGAGTTTTATAACTCTGGTAAATTGCCTCTGGCATTGCGACCTAAGATGAAGATTGGCGCACTGAGTTTTGAAACCCTGAGTAGCCCGGCAGAGGCACCTTACAACATGCGCAAAGATGCCAAATATAAAGGTCAAAATAGCGCGATTGCCAGTCGGATAAGTGACGATAATCGTTGATAACTAAATAAATATTTTTCATATCGGATAGTGTGTGATTGAGCATTGCGCGTGTCACACACGACCTGACCCAGCCCCCACCAGCCGGTGCTAGTTGCGGAATTTTTATATTGGCACTGGCAATTCAAACTTCAGCTTCCATACTTAACATTAATGCTACAAGGTAATGTGAAAAGCAGCACGTGTCTGCCGAGTTGATTGCAAATACCTGAAGCCAGCTAAACCGGGCTTAGCCTCAGCAGGCCTGTTAATTGAACGAACTCTGCCACTTGCTCAAGGAGGTTGGGATGTGGTTAAGCGTGATACGCGTAATAGCCGTTTTGTTGACTGCCATGGCTGTTCTGATGTTGGATAGCGCAGCGCAATCCAATGAGCCCTCAGAGGGCTCGTTGGCACCGATGTCACTTAGAGTATACAGCGATGCGACCAATCAACTTGGACTTGCAGAAATTCGTCAGATGGCCGAGAGTATGACCTCGGCTGGACAGAGTATTCGGCTGCAGCGGGGTATAGCGACCTGGGTAAGGATTGATATACCTGCAAACCCAAACAATGAACAGGTCATCTACACCCAGCCTGTACAGGGTGTACTCAAGTTTTATCTGGAGCGCTCAGGAAAGCTGATTCAATACACGCTGATAGCGCCAACTAAAGAGCTTGTATCGTCTGCACAGTCGGTATTGCCCCACGTAAAAGTACCCAGAGGTATGCAATCTGCACAGCTTTATATACAGGCTCAGGGGGCTTACCCACAATGGTTATCAATGGTAGCAGTACACGAAGCTGAATTTGTGCAGTTGCTTAGTCGCAAGGTATTTTTGTTTGGTGTTGAAACGGGCAGCATCTATTTTGTTGCCTTGTTTCTTATGCTCATGGCCGTGTCTCAATTCCGTCCCGGGTTATTGGCTCTGGGGGGATACGTATTACTGGTCGCGGTTATCAGCGGCGCGGAAAGTGGCGTGAATATGTTATTATTCCCCACGACTATCAGTAGCGCTATGGCAACTTATAGCAGTCAGCTGTTTTTGCTTTGCCTTGCCTGCGTGCTGTGTTTTTTCCACTACTTTGCGGTGGAGAAAAGATTAAACGAACAGCATAGGTATTATTTGTGGCGGCTGTTATGGTGCTTGTTACTGGTGGTCTGTATCAGTGCGCCATTACATACTGGCTATCAACTGCTGTTCCAGGTGATGGCCGGATTGGTTGTCACGGCTTATGTATCTTATTTACTTTGTATGCAACCTTCACAGTATCAACATGAAGCACGCATATTAGCCATTGCTTTTCTGCCCGCACTGGCGTTGCTGGTGATTCTGATGTTGGGGCAACTGGGTGTGCTTGCATTGTCTCATTACTTTTTAGTCAATCATTCCTTACTGACTGGCCATATATTGTTGCTGGCCTATTACGTTTACTGGCACGAACGGCAAAAGAAGCTGCTGTTACTTAAGTATGCAAACCATGACAAAGAAACCGGGCTGCCCAACCGTCACATGCTGCAAAAAGCGCTGGACGGGTTGCAAAGTACTCATCAGCATCACACATTAGTGATGTTTCGGCCTAAAGTGTTGAGCGTAATCCGGTTAAATATGGGGTGGGATTATGCAGCGATACAGTTGAAGTCGTTGCTAAAAAAAGTCCAAATCCAACTCGACACTTATGGTCGAGTGACGGTTGCCGCAGAGCCTAACAGTCGCACAGAGATATATCGGCTGGATGATACGCTGTTTGCCATTGTCTTACGTGGTAAGTTGGAGTTGAGTCAGGTTGAGCAGTATGCATGCTTGTTGGCGTCCATTTTTGAAGAAGGGGTCAGTTTTAAGGGGGAATTGTTGGTTGATCAGTTGGAAATTGGTGTTGCCAGCAACCCCGTCCATGCTCAAACGACAGAGGCTTTGATGCAACGCGCATTACAGGCGATATCGACACGCCCCCTCGGGACACAAAAGTGGCAATTATTCGATCATAACGACTCTTTGTATCTGGAGCGGCGAATCAAAGTCGCCTCTTCATTAAAATATGCCGTAGCACAGAACCAGTTTTCTCTCTATTTTCAGCCTCAGGTTAAGCTGCAACAGGGTGAAGTGTTTGGGGCTGAAGTCTTGCTACGTTGGCATCACCCAGAGCTAGGTGTGATCCCACCAGATGAGTTTATTCCTATTGCTGAATCGTCGGGCATGATCCCCGAAATCACAGACTGGGTAGTTGAGCAGGCGTTGATTGCACAAGCAGAGCTGTGTTGTGTTTATCCGCAGCATGTCCTGTCACTGAATGTCTCCGGAAAAGACATTGGCAGAAAGGATCTTGCCGTGCAATTGATCACTTTGATCAGCCAGCTGAACCTGGCTCCTTCACAGCTGATGCTGGAAATTACAGAATCTGTCACTTTGGCAAATGAGGTTGACCTTAACGAAATCATAGATGGCTTCAAAAGGCTGGGTGTCAAAATGGCCATTGACGATTTTGGCACGGGTTATTCATCGCTGGCATACTTAAGCCAGTTGGGGGTTGACGAAATCAAAATTGACAAGAGTTTCGTCATGAACATAGCCTGCTCGGCGACCAACCAGACGATTTGTAAGGCTACCTGTGATATGGCACATAACCTGGGCTCTCAAGTTGTTGCTGAGGGGGTTGAGAGTGTGCAAAGCTATCAGATGCTGCAAGCTTTTGGCTGTGATATTGGTCAGGGGTTTTACATTTCCCGACCCCTCCCGTTTGCAGAGTACCGCAGCTGGTTGACGGAATTTATTGCATTTGACGATATAACGCAGCACCTAGCATCCGAAAGTAACTAGAGGTGGCAAGGCATGTTTCAGCCGCAATGGTTTCGTCTGGAAAGCCTCCTTGACGTGCCAGTTCAGAGCCAAGCACATCGTCTACCAAAAAGGCATTGCGGATATGAGTATCATTGGCTATGACCCATTCAAAAGCCCGAGCTGTTAACTCTTGTGGTCGTGCGTAGTATTGGGTGCCGCGTGCTTTGTCTAGTAACGCAGCATGCTTAAAGTAGTCGCTGGGCTCTAGGCCGTGGCTATCCAACAGCAGGAGACGAAATAGCGCATCAAGCTGCTGATTAAGCGGGTGTGACAGATTCGGCGTATGAGTAAGCCAAAGTGCCGATGCAAAGTCATGTGCGCTTACTTTGTCGAACATATGCTTAGCAATATAGTGATCAAACGCGTGCCACCATTCATGCGCCAGCGCGCCGCCACCGGCGTTTTTCGCCAGCGCCAGCGTCCGCTGACTGCTGT
This sequence comes from Pseudoalteromonas sp. AWH4_217, assembly GCF_056161105.1. Taxonomy (NCBI): domain Bacteria; kingdom Pseudomonadati; phylum Pseudomonadota; class Gammaproteobacteria; order Alteromonadales; family Pseudoalteromonadaceae; genus Pseudoalteromonas; species Pseudoalteromonas sp. AWH4_217. Next base: position 108,778 of record NZ_JBSWYM010000010.1, read on the forward strand.
CGTAATGCGCCTGAACGCCAGCCTGCCCACCGCTGCCAAATGCGAGATTTAATGTACCTCGCAGACCAATTGCGACAGGGGGAATTGACAAAATCTGGGTCAGATCGGCCAGAGCATCGTAAACTAGGTTAGCGGCAATATGTTGTTCTTGTTTGTCGACCCAGGCGCCTAATGTTATAGTTTTAAAGCCAAAGGTTGTCTTAATTTCGTCAAAACTGGCTTGATCGCCGAAGCGATAATCTGGTCCACGACGGTAAAAGCGGCGCTTCAAACGATTACGAGAGGTATTCATCGAGCGATTATTCGGCCGGTTATTCGTCACGCAAATACCGTTGCTTGACATGAGCTGGCATGAACCGGGTTTGTTGCTCTATCATCCCTGCCAAAGCGTAATACAAAGGCTCAGGTGAAATTGCTTCATACAAGTGCAAAAAGTGGGCTGTCGCCTCAAGTGTTGACAGGCTAAATGCCTGTTCGGCTTTGCGAATGTGATACTGATTTTTTGGCAAGTCGGCGAATGAGACATGAGGAAGGCTCATCAACCAAGGGTTGAGCATAAGCATTTTGTGGACTTTTTTCCAGGTTCCATCCAAAACCACTAAGGTTTCTATGGCTGGCAGAGTTTCTTTTTCCGCGGGCGCTGGCAGTGTTGTGGCACGTTCAGAAGGGTAGAGCAGCGCACATTGGCTTGAGCAAAGCTGCTCGCGCACTTGCGCGAAATCTGTTTCAGATTCACCAATGACGAGCTCAAGGTTACTCAGCTGCAATGATAATAAGCGAACCGTATTCTTAGCTACTTTGACTTCACTGGGGTGTTGTAACACCAGTATCTTACAGTGATTTTTGAGAGGCTTGCCCAGGAACTTGCAGACGCAGGTCTGCTCAGGGAAGTGGCAGTGATTGCAAAGTGTTCGTTTCATCGCATTATTTTACTGTTTTTTCTGCTGTAGATCATATCATAGTTTGCAGTTTAGGGCCCTCTTAGCTAGCATTAACCTTAAGAGAGGCTGTTGGTGGGTTTGTTAGCCAGATAGTGAAAGGACTAATATGAACGTAATAATAGATGAAGCTTGCCTGGATACGATGCAGTCCCTGTTAGGTGAGCAATTTTCAGATACCTTAGTGTTTTGCATCAGTGAATTCGAACGATTAGAGCGTGAAGTCAGAGAGTCACTACCTGTTGATCTTGAAGCTGCTACACGTAACGCACATAGCTTAAAATCCAACGCTGCGCAGTTTGGAGCAATGAGTCTATCTGATAGTGCTCGTGAAGTAGAAATGCTGCTTTTGCAGGGGGATGTGAACTCGGCCAAAGAGGCACTTGGCAGTTTGTCACAGCAAGTTATTGGCTCTACTACTAAGCTACAACAGTGGTTGATGGCTAACGCATAAGCGTAGCAAGTATCTGCATCTCAAAAACTGACAGCTCAAGGGCGTAATTGAGCTGTTTTCTCTTTGTTATCTCCCCCTGAACAAGTGGCTGCGAGCACGGTTCGCTCGTCGTCCTATTCCCCTTTTAAAACTCTGTGCTGAATGTGCTTTTCTTCCTGTCAGCAGGGCGCTATTCTAGGAGCCTGAATGGGGAGAAACAATGATAAAAATTACTAAAAGCAGCAAACTCAATGGGGTATGCTACGACATTCGCGGGCCCGTATTGTCACAGGCAAAAAAAATGGAAGACGAGGGCACTAAAGTCCTCAAACTGAACATCGGCAATCCGGCTGCGTTTGGGTTTGATATGCCCGAAGATATGCACCGTGACATCATTCGCAATTTGTCAGATGCTCAGGGTTATTGTGATTCCAAAGGGCTGTATTCCGCCCGGGTTGCAGTTTATCAGCACTACCAGCAGAAAAGCCTGCCAAACATCAGTGTCGACAACATATTCATCGGCAATGGGGTGAGTGAGCTTATCCAGATGGTAACTCAGGCACTGTTAAACGACGGCGATGAGGTACTGATACCTGCACCTGATTATCCTTTGTGGACTGCGTCTGTAAAGCTGTCGGGCGGTAAACCCGTGCACTATTTGTGTGATGAAGCCGCCGACTGGTTTCCTGATTTGGCTGATATCAGAGCCAAAATCACACCTAAAACACGCGCTCTGGTATTGATCAATCCAAACAATCCAACTGGTGCTGTCTATAGTAAAGCGCTTCTTGAGGGGCTTATTGATATTGCCAGAGAGCATAACCTGTTGCTGCTCAGCGATGAAATCTATGAAAAAATCCTCTACGACGGAGCCGTGCACTGGTCAATTGCATCTTTGTGTGATGATTTACCTGTGATCACCTTCAATGGGTTGGCGAAGACTTATCGGGCAGCCGGTTTACGGATGGGCTGGATGGTACTGAGTGGAAAAGTGTCAGCGATGAAGGACTTGATAGATGGTCTCAATATGCTGGCATCGATGCGTTTGTGTGCCAATGTGCCCGCACAATTTGCGATCCAACAGGCACTCGGAGGAGTACAGTCGATAGACGCATTGATCCAACCAGGCGGGCGTTTGTATGAGCAGCGTCAGATTGCGTGGCAAGGGTTGAATGATATTCAGGGAGTGTCCTGTGTTAAGCCTATGGGTGCTCTGTATGCTTTCGCTAAAATAGATACGCAACATTTCAATGTGAAAAATGATGAACGAATGATGCTTGATTTGTTGCGTGAGGAGAAGATATTGCTGGTACATGGCAGGGCATTTAACTGGCCTCAGCCAGATCATTTCCGGTTGGTGTTCTTACCACATATGGATGAGCTAGAGCCCGCCATGGGCAGGATGCAGCGATTCTTTACACATTATCGCCAGCAATAGCGGCCCCGACACTGAGCTATTCACAAATGTTGTCGATGTACTGGGTGTATAGCGTCGGCAACATCTCCAAAATGGTGGGTCTGGCTGCAACTTCATGACTGCGGATCACTGTTGCCAGTGTCTCCACACTTAACGCCTCCATCATACCTGCAGCGCTCAGCCTGTGACTGATGTGCCACGGCTCGGCAGCAACGCCACCCTGATAACGCTGATAGGGCCGAAAGAAACCGAATTCAGCCAGATGTTCGCTCATCCAGCCATTAAATTCAGCAAATGGTCCACCCTGTTCATACTCCCAGGGCTCCAGCTGCAACTTTTGATCTGCGGGCAGGCAATTGCTGGCGTACACATCCAGATCGGTACCGAAGTGGTGGCGGCTGGCACCGGGGAGAGCGGAGTAGAGCATAATGGCGTGTACACGGGCTTGTGGTGTCAACAAAGACAGGTCGACCGGCTCATTTTGACTGTTTAACACAGGGCGCAACCCCTGAGCCTTGTTATTCCAGATCAGGCACTGCCGATGAAAGTCGCGATGAGCCGAAGCAATACAAAACGTAAATCCGGCTTGCTTTGCTGCTTCATTCAGTGCCAACAGATCACGTTGGATGGCACTGTGAATGAACACATTGGCATACGAGATCAGGTGGCTGGTGGACAGGCCACATGCCTGAGACGCAAGTGTGCTGAGGTGGTTCATGTGAGCAGCTTTTCCAGGATCAGCTCATAGATTTCAGCAAGCTGGTCGAGTGACTTCACACTCACACGCTCGTTAACCTGATGAATGGTTGCATTGACAGGGCCCAGTTCGATGACTTTACAGCCGGTTTGCGCAATAAATCGCCCATCGGAAGTACCACCCGTTGTTTCCGGGTTTGCATCAATGCCGGTCACCATTTTAATGGCATCCAGTGTGACATTTAACAGTGGACCCGGCTCGGTTAAAAAGGGCAGGCCATTCAGTGTCCAGTGAAGTTCATAGTCCAGATCATGCTTGTCGAGTATCTCACACACTCGGGCCTTGAGCTGCTCTGCTGTCACTTCTGTACTGAAGCGAAAATTAAACTGTACATCCAGGCTGCCGGGGATCACATTACCGGCGCCGGTGCCACCGTGGATGTTTGAGATTTGGAAGCTGGTGGCCGGGAAAAACGCGTTTCCCTGATCCCATTGTATGGTGCTGAGCTCAGTCAGCGCCGGTGTAGCCTGGTGGATTGGGTTTTTGGCAAGGTGAGGGTAGGCAACATGACCTTGCACGCCCTTGATGGTGAGGTGTCCGGTCAGTGAGCCTCGGCGTCCGTTTTTAACCACGTCACCCAATTGTTCTCTGGACGACGGCTCGCCAACCAGGCACATGTCTATTTTTTCGTTTCTGGCTTCGAGCAAATCAACCACTTTAGTCGTGCCATTAATAAATGGACCCTCTTCATCTGAGGTGATCAAAAAACTGATCGACCCGTTATGATCAGGAAAACGCGCGACAAAACGCTCTGTCGCCACCACCATAGCCGCCAGTGAACCTTTCATATCGGCGGCACCACGGCCATGCAACATACCGTCGTGTATCTCTCCTGAAAACGGTGGATAACGCCAGTCTCGCTCATTACCTACAGGTACAACATCGGTGTGCCCTGCAAAGCAAAAATGCGGCCCCTGTGTGCCTTTACGTGCCCAGGTATTGAGCGTATCAACAAAAAAGTGCTCTTCGACTTTAAATCCCAGTGCACTGAGACGCTCGTTGATCATGGCCTGACACCCGGCGTCCTCTGGGGTCACAGAAGGGCGCTGGATTAGGGCTTTCGCAAGCGCGACTACCTCACTGTGTGTCTCACTCATAGCGAGAAAATGTCCTGATATTGTGGTGCTTTAAAGCCAAGGTGATACTGGCCAGCGTGAAGCAGAATAGGGCGCTTGATCATCGCAGGTGCTGCCAGCATATGTTTTTGGGCACTATCTGCATCAAGGTTTTGCTTGTCCTCATCACTGAGAGCACGATAAGTGGTGCCACGTTTATTGAGTACATTTTCCCAGCCCAGTGCGTCAACAAACTCTGCCAGCATCTGCGCGTCCAGACCGTCTTTGCGATAATCATGAAAGGTATAGCTGATGTCGTTTTGTTCAAGGAATTTTTTGGCTTTTTTAATGGTATCGCAGTTGCTGATACCGTACATAATGGTAGTCATAAATTACATGCCCTGGCTAATGTGATTAGCGGATCTTTGCCCGCAGTGACTTGATTTAAAGGATAATAACATGGTCCCAGCTTGTCTGCATTGAGCAGTATTAAAGTGCCCAGAATGTCGACATCGCTCGGTACATCGAAATAACACAAAATATCACCCATCGTGACCCGTTTTTTGCCATAGCTGTGTTGAATAAGGTGCTCTGTTTTTCGATATTCTATCGGCAGCAACAGGTGCAGGAGTATCAGCAAACCAGTCTTTGTCCTGAGTATAAACTCGCAGCCCTGTTGACTGATTTTTTCAACTTTTGCCGGGCAGGGGGCTAACATCATCGCTGAGTTGAGTTTGACACATACGCCCGGACCCAGCATACCGCTGGCAAATAAAGGCTCTGGGTGATGACTGAGTGGATGTACTTTGCCGGTAAAGGGACTAGCAATGTGCATGATCGGATTGGCAATTTGCGCAATGGGCGCATAATTAATCTGCTGTGATAAATGCATCAGACAAACAGGTATCCGTCTTTTTTGAGTGCTTTAATGGCGTCAGGAAGTTGTGCTTCTTTGACCAAAATATAATCTGTGTCGTAGGTCGAAATCGAAAAAATAGAGACATTGGCGCTGGCCAAAACGCCTGAAATGTTGGCCATGATACCGGTCAGAGAAAAACCCAGCGGACCAATGACTTCCAGTGCTCGCCAATTTGGTTCAGTTGCAAAGCTGTCAAATTGGAGTGTGCTTGGACAAACAATGGAAAGCTCTTCGGAGGTTTTTGCTATGAAGAATATTTCCGCGGACATCACCTCTGCGGGCACAGCCTGCTCACTATCCAGACTATGGATGGTAAAATTGTGTGGCAATACCTGCAATGTTTGCTTCGACATATCCGAGTCCTGACACCTGTGACTCTTTCATAGTATAGCCAAGCATGGCCAAAAGAAACCTTTTTCCGTTGACTACACACCTTGTTAAGTTGTAATTCGGAAAGCCTGTGTGCTTCCCGAATTAGGTGACGAACCAGGTTGAGGTGTTACTGATCGTTTTGTCCCGCCTGAATAGCGGTCAGAGCAATCGTGTAAACAATATCATCAACCAGCGCGCCGCGGCTAAGGTCGTTAACGGGCTTGCGCATACCTTGCAGCATAGGCCCTATGCTGATCAGGTCGGCACTTCGCTGTACGGCTTTGTAAGTGGTGTTTCCAGTATTGAGGTCCGGGAATACAAATACCGTCGCTTTACCAGCTACTTTGCTGTTTGGCGCTTTCTTACGTGCGACATTTTCCATAATGGCTGCGTCGTACTGCAGTGGCCCGTCGATATCCAAATCCGGTCGCTTTTCTTGCGCAATACGCGTTGCTTCACGCACTTTGTCGACATCGGCTCCCTGGCCAGATGTGCCGGTACTATAGCTTATCATCGCCACTTTGGGCTCAATGCCGAATGCGGCAGCAGACTCAGCAGACTGGATTGCAATGTCAGCCAGTTGCTCAGCGGTGGGGTCCGGGTTAATTGCACAATCGCCATAAACAAGAACCTGATCGGGCAATAGCATAAAGAACACAGAACTGACCAGTGACGAGTCCGGGGCTGTTTTGATTAGCTGAAGTGGTGGACGAATGGTGTTCGCGGTCGTGTTGACTGCACCCGATACCAAACCGTCCACTTTGTCTTCGGCCAGCATCATGGTGCCCAGCACCACATTGTCTTGTAGTTGCTCTGCCGCCACAACTTCCGTCAGGCCCTTGTTTTTGCGCAGCTCAACCATAGGCGCTATGTACTTTTCAACCTCTTCATTGGGATCGAGAATGGTGACATTGTCATTCAGCTCGACCCCTTGCTGCGCGGCGATACGTTCGATTTCTTCTCTGTCACCCAGCAGCACTGTTTTGGCAATGCCTCGCTCACCACAGATAGCTGCGGCTTTGATGGTACGAGGCTCGTTGCCCTCTGGCAGTACTATAGTCTTATTTGCTTTACGTGCTGAATCTGTCAGCAAGAAACGAAACGCCGGAGGCGATAACTTTCGGGTTCGGGCCACGCCCTGAGCCAGCGAGTCCAGCCAGTCGGCGTCAATATGATCGGCATTATGTTGCTTCACTTTGTCGATGCGCTGTTCATCATCAGCAGGGACTTCCATATTAAAGTTATGCAATAACAACGAGGTCCGCCAGGTATCTGCAGTGGTAGCCAGGATTGGCAGGCCCGTTGCCATGGCTTGTTCGCACAGCTCCATGATTTTGGCTTCTGGTTTGAATCCGCCAGTGAGCAAAATGGCACCCAGCTTTGTGCCGTTCATGGCACTCAAGCAGCCCGCAACCAGAATATCGGAGCGGTCACCTGGCGTGACCAACAGGGCGCCTGGTGTAAAGTGATTGAGGATATTTGAGACGGTTCTGGCACAAAAGGTGACGCGTCTTAAACGGCGATGCGCCATGTCACCGGCGTTGATCACCTCCGCGCCCAGATAGTTACTCAGGTCAACCACACGTGGTGCGACCAGATCAAAATCCCACGGAATAGCACCAAGCAACATAAACGGATGCTTGCGGAAGATGGGCAAAGAAGCCAGCCTGTTTAGCTCATTCTCCAATTGCTCCGGCTCATGTTGATCAACCAGATCGGCACGTGCCCGGCCATCTTCATCAAGTGGTGCGTTTACTTTGTTAAAGATACAGCCTAATACCCGAGCGTGGTCGACGCCACCATAGTTGCCCGCGGCAATTTCCAGGCGGTCTTCGAGCTGGTCATTGCTGTCGTTGCCCGGGGTGAGTACAAACACAATATCTGCACCGAGTGTCTGGGCGATTTCCCGGTTGACACGGCCTGCGTAAGGCTGACGACGTGTTGGCACCATGCCTTCGATAATAGCCACTTCACCCGGGTTAATAGCACTTTCAAAGCGCTCGACTATTTCTTCGAGTAAATCGTCGCCTTTGCCATCGCCAATCATTTGTTCGGCATAGCTCAGCTCAAATGGTTTAGGCGGGGAAATAGAAGATCCCTGTTGTACAATCAAGGTTGATTTTTCCGGGCCTGTGTCTTCTTTTCGGGGTTGTGCTATTGGCTTAAAAAAATTAACCGCAACGGCTTTTTGTTCCAACGCGCGCACCAAACCAACCGACACGGACGTTAAGCCAACGCCGGTTGAAATAGGGATCAGCATAATACGACGGCTCATGATTTAGTGCTCCTGTGCCAGTTGCGCGGCATCATGGGCAATGACCCATTCTTCATTCGTTGGGATCACCCATGCTTTAGTCGCAGCGCCAGCGCGGGTAATTTCACCCTCTTTGCCAAAGCGGGCATCGAGGTTTGCCTGCGCATCAATCTCCATCCCTAAAAAGCCGAGTTGTTCAACCACTTTTGCGCGGATCACATCTGAGTTTTCGCCAATACCACCGGTAAATACCAGCGCATCTACGCCACCCAGGGGCACTGCAAAGCTGGCAATTTGCTTAGCCAGGCGATAACAGAACATGTCCAGCGCTAAGGTTGCCTGGGGGTGTCCATCTGCGGCGGCTTCTTCAATGGTGCGGCAGTCATTCGACAATTCACTGATCCCCAACAAGCCACTTTGTTTGTTCAGCAAGGTATCGACCTGTTCAACACTGTAATCCAGCTGGTTAACCAGGTAGGAAAACAGGCCCGGATCGATATCACCGCTGCGAGTACCCATGATCAGGCCCTCCAGTGGTGTCAGTCCCATGCTGGTATCGACCGATTTACCATCTTTTATTGCACAAACAGAGCAGCCGTTACCCAGGTGTGCGGTAATAATGCGAGAACTTTTTTGCTCAAGGTCTAATGCTTTGATGGCTTGAGTCGATACAAAATAGTGGCTGGTGCCATGGAAGCCATAGCGGCGGATCCCATGGGATTTGTATAGCTCGTAGGGGAGCGCGTAGAGATACGCAGTAGGCGCCATGCTCTGGTGGAAGGCTGTGTCGAATACCGCAACCTGGGGCAAGTGACTGAATGCCTGAGTAGCAGCATCTATGCCCAGCAGGTTGGCTGGGTTGTGTAACGGAGCCAGATCGGCTGTTTTGACAATAGCCTGGCGCACATTGTCATCTATCAGTGCGGAGTGTGTAAAGTGCTCACCGCCATGCACTACGCGGTGACCGACTGCCACCAGTTCTTTATCCAACCCAAGGGACTTGACCAGTTCAACCAGTTTGTCGATAGCAACCTGGTGGGCGTCGCCAGTATTGAGTGTGACAACGTGCTTTTGGCCTTCATGCTTATATTTTATCTGTGGATCGCTTTCGCCGAGGCGTTCCGCGAGTCCAGAAAGGTGTTCCTGGGCGGTGTTTGGGTCGATGATTGCGAACTTGAGGCTGGAGCTGCCACAATTGAGTACCAGAACATGGGAAGATGACATAATGACTATCCGTTTTGACAATAACTGTTATTGCGTATTAAGCTAAATGAAAAGGCGCATTTAGCTACATATTAGACTAAGGTATAATTGACGAGTATGAAGTTAATTTTACCCGATTTTTTTAAGAAACGTTAGGCCATCGGTATTGGTTTATCGTGATTTGTTGCTCGTTTTGTTGGTTCGAAAGTAGGCAACGGTCGATGGCAAGTAAGCAACAGGTTAATGATGTTGCTCCGCTTTACGAAATTGACCAAATGTAAGTTGTCAGTTGCCGTGTTAAGCTGATATAACGAGTAAAAATTTGCCCTTGCACCCGGGAGTTATGATGCAGAAAAGTCTTATTTCACAAGTGCAACTTGGACGTCAGTACGCCAAAGAATGGCCAATGCGCAAGGAATTGACGCTGTTATTTCCCGAATTCAGAGTGATTAAAGCGACTGAATTTGCCCTGCAGGTGATGCCTGTGTTGGCAGTTATTTCGGTTTTTATTCAGACTTCGTACCTGGGAATGGCGTATCTTCCTCAGGCCATCACCATTGCTCTGTTCTTTTTGTCTTTGCCTGTACAGGGGTTGTTGTGGCTTGGTAAGCGGGCAGATACACGCCTGAATCCGGCGTTGAATAGTTGGTACAAAGAGCTTTATCACAAAATGGTAGCCAATGGTTATCAGGCCGACGCGTCACGGGATCCCAAATACCGTGAGTTGGCAAAACTGCTCAAAGATATGTTTGAGAAAATGGATAAAGCATTTGCAAAAGAAAACCTCTGACAGCTCAGAGGTTTTCTTTTATCTGGTATGAGTGTTGACGACAGCCAGCTCAGGACTTTTGATAGCGGGTTACCAAGAAAGAGAAGGTGACCTGGTGGTTTGGCGCTTGTTCCAGCGTTTGATAGTGGCTCTCTTTGAACTTCCACGCGAATGGGGTCATCTTGATCAGGTGCTTAATAACCTCTGTGGCCACTTGCTGTGTTTGCTCCAGGTGAAGCTGTTCCACTTCAACAAATCCTGACGGACAATCTGGCGCGTCGTGCAGGCGAACGTCATCATAGATATGTTGTTTTAACTCATACAGGTGCTTAGGTCCCGGGCTGACAACCAATAATTGCCCTTCGGGCTTTAGCAGGCGAGCCATTTCCTCTGCAAATACTGGGGCGAACACACTACACAGCACATCGGCCTGCCCAGCTAAAAATGGCGCATCTTTAATCGAAGCGACACTGAAGTGGACCTGAGGGTAGCGTTTTGCGGCGTATCTGATAGCCGGTTTAGAAATGTCCACACCAAACACCTGGCTGGATTCAGGTAGCGCGCTGGCAATGGCCTGAGTATAAAAGCCCTCTCCACAGCCCATGTCTATGACAGACTCGCATGGCATAGCTGAAATGGTTTGTGCGAGATGGGTCTGTAAAAACTGATAGTGCTCGGTGGAAAAAAAAGCACGCCGGGCTTGCACCATATCCAGATTATCACCAGGCTGGCGGGAGTTTTTAAACTGGACCGGAAGCAGGTTAACATACCCTTCTTTTGCCACATCAAACTGATGATTGTGCTCACAACGAAGCGTCTTGTTTTGCTCAGTCAAAGGTGCCGAGCAAATGGGGCAGCGATAATGCAGCGTCATTTATCTAAGTAATCCCTATCATAAAAGGTTTTGACCCAGTGTGGTCGGTAGGTGATCAGTAAGGTGATGGCCATTCCGTTAAGCATGGCTTCCGGAAACCACATGATGATCGCGTAAAAAATATAGTTGTCGACCAGCACAGGCCAGTCATAAAGCCCGATACTGAAGTAATACAGTGCACTTATCGCTATCTTACTGGCTGCTACCAGACCTCCACACAAAAATGCACAGACGAAGATATAGACGAAAAAGTGGCGGCTGAGAAAATGATAACAGAGTAAGAACAGACCATAGCTCAGATAGACAGGTAGCAGGGCTGTAAAGAGCCAGAATGTCCAAAAGTTATCGATGGGCATAGGACCAAAGAAATAACTGAGCAAAGTTGCCAGCGTCGTGCACAGCAGACCCATATGCCAGCCAAGTGTGAGTGTCGCCGCGGTGATCCCCAAAATATGGATAGACAGTTGCGGTAAAATACCAGCCTGGATCTGCCACAGCAGCGCCAGTACCAGCGCACAAGCCAGCACACCGGTTTGCCGTGCCGGCGTTTGCAGCAGTGCCTGATACTGGTGCTTATTGATACTCAGGGCAAACAAGCCGATGGCTACAAGAGCGGTAAACATATCGACTATAGATCAAATGTTGCCCATACCGGCGCATGATCTGAGGGCTTTTCGATACCACGCAGTTCATAATCAATGTCACTTTCGACACATTTGGCCATCAAAGGGGCAGTGGCCAGAACAACGTCGATGCGCAGGCCGCGATTGTCATCGAATCCTTTAGAGCGATAGTCAAACCAGGAATATTTATCACAGGCATCCGGGGTTAGTTCACGGAAGGTATCCTTGAGACCCCAGTCCAGCAAAGTCTGCAGCCATTCACGCTCTATTGGCTGGAATGAGCACTTACCGGTTTTCAGCCAGCGCTTACGGTTAGGCTCGCCAATGCCGATATCCAAATCGACAGGGGAAATATTGATATCACCCATGACTATCAGATTTTCACCGTTGTCTGCTGTTGTGTTCAGGTGGGTCATTAAATCAGCATAGAACTGACGTTTGTACGGAAACTTGGTTTCGTGATTAATGTTATCACCCTGGGGGAAGTAACCGTTCATCACCGTGATGTCTTCACCATTGTCACTTTCAAAGGTGCCGATGATCATCCGCTTCTGCGACTCTTCTGTATCTGTTGCAAACCCTTTTTGGATCAGCTTGGCGGGTTTTTTTGAGAGCAGTGCGACACCATAGTGTGCTTTTTGACCGTGAAAATAGACATGGTAGCCCATTGCTTCAACATCTGCGACAGGAAAAGCTTCGTCATGTACTTTGATCTCCTGCAATCCGATCACATCGGGTTGATGTTTGTCGATCAGGGCTTGTAGCTGGTGCAGGCGAGCGCGCAGGCCATTTATATTGAATGAGATAACTTTCATCGTTGTTGTTCTTAATTTGCATATAGTCAGTGACGCTAAGTCTATCATTTTTGTCTGCATGAATGGAGGGGGAGGTGCGAATTTAGCAGGGTATGTTCGGCCCTCTAGGTGTTCTAAAAATTGGGAATTATGACATCTAAAATTGTTAATGAATGCGAAAATTGTAACGGCTTTAAAGCGCCTGATTAGGGAGTTGTGAATAGGCTATTAAATGATCAAGAAAGTTCATTTTTACCATTTACACACTAAAACTTGTATATATAATGCGCACCAATTCGTTCATTTGGGGTAAATTATGTTTAAGTCTCTCTCTCTTGTTACACTGATCTCGATTGCATCTTTTTCTGCTACTGCTGCACCAGTTGTGAGCGGTAACGCATCACCAGAATCTAAAGTATGCGCTATCGCGGCGGAACAAGGTCTGAGTGCTGCACGTGCATATGGAGCGAAGCACGGTGTATTCGTATCACGTTTTTCTAAGACGCTTGAGTGTAACGGTGAAGACATCCGTTCATTTGCCAAACAGGCACAGATTGAGTCTGCGAATACCGAAGCGAAAGTGAAACTTGTCGCTAAAAACAGTACTGTTGCAACTGAGCTTTGCCTAAAAGCAGCCAAAGAGGGACTTTCCAGTCTGGGCAAACTTCGCCATCAGACACGTAACCTGAAGTGCAATGATGTACCAGTTAAGCAGTTTATTAAAAACATCAATAATACTGCTATCTAAATATCCGCGATAAACGCAATAAAAAGCCCGCACAGCGGGCTTTTTTGATCTTGCTATAAATATACTTTAAGGGGAGCACAGGACGGTTCCCATGTATTCCATATGCTTAAATGTAACCTCTGCATTAATTTGTTTCTCTTTTGTATTACATAAATGTTCTTAATGTGTTTTTCATATGTTATAAAATGTTTGGTTATTACAAATATAATTAACACTATGGAGAAGAGGAAGAATGAAAAAGGGGATTACACTTACTGCACTTGCAGTCTCAACCGTACTTTCAGGCAGTTTACAGGTTGCTATGGCGGAAGAAGGTGAAGTGGAACGCATTGAAGTGACGGGGTCGCATATTAAACGTTCAGACATGGAAGGGCCCTCACCGGTTCAAACTATTTCAGCATCTGACCTGGCAGCGACGGGATCAACTGATCTGATAGGCGCTTTACAAAAGCTACCCGTTGCGGGCACAGGCACCTTTAGTACCCAAGGTAACTCTAGTGATGACACCGCCAATGGGGGGTCTAGTGTAGCGCTGCGTGGTCTTGGTGCATCATCGACTCTGGTATTGATCAATGGACGGCGGGTGGCTGTTAGCCCGTTTGCAAAAGACATTGAAACGTCCTTCGTTGACTTAAACACCATTCCTGTTTCTGCGGTTAAGCGGATTGATGTACTTAAAGATGGTGCGTCGGCTACCTATGGTTCGGATGCAGTAGCAGGTGTTATTAACATCATTTTACGTAACGACATAGACGGCTTCGAAGTCGCGGCTAAAGTCTCTGATACAGCCGATGGCGGTGGTGAAGAGCAAAACTTTACTTTACTGTGGGGTAACTCCACCAGTAAAGGACATCACAACTTTACGCTTGATTACTTCAAACGTGGCGACGTGTTTTACTCGGATCGGGATTATACCGCAACGGCTGATCAACGTTTTCGCGGCGGCAATAATTCGCTGAGTTCATCTGGTTTTCCAGGCAGTGTTGAAGTAGAGCGTGCGTCACTGAGTGACGAACAATGGGCCCGCTTACCTGTTGTCCGTGTAGAAGATGACGGCACACAGGTTCGTCAAACCCTGTTCGCTGACGTATGGGGTAATGATGTCTGCCCGGCGGACATGATAATCGGGGATGTATGTCGCTATGACTATGCGCCGCATATGAGCCTGGTGCCCTCAACCGAGCGAGTGACTTTTAACTACAATGGTGTCCAGGAGATCATGGACGGTGTTGAAGGCTTTGCAGAGTTTTCGGCGCAGCATGCCTCAACCTTCATTCAGGGTGCCGGTAGCCCGAGTTTTACTGAGCTGACAATGGCGGGTGACAACCCGAACCACCCGTTAGCTGATCAGCCTGATCACTTCCTTCATGGTGTAGACATCTCAATGCGACGCCGCACCGTAGACATTGGTAACCGTAAAAAAGACGTGGACTCAGAATACTATCGTGCCGTGATGGGGATGCGTGGTCAGTGGCAGGATTGGGAGTGGGAATTTGCATACTCGGCTATCCGCTCCAGTGCTGTTGAAAAAGGCTTTGACGGCTTCCCGAATAAACGCCTTGCTCAACAAGCCATTGATGAAGGCCGCTGGAATCCATTTGAGCCCAGCACTAATACACAGGAAGGATTAGATTTCTTTGAAACGACGACCACCCGTTATGGCTCTTCGACCATGCAATCACTGGATGGCACCATTTCCGGTGAGCTATTTGAACTTGGTGACGGTTATGTCTCTGCGGCGTTCGGTTTTGAGCACCGCTATGAAAAAATTGAAGATAACCCGGATAGCCAGTACCTTCGGGGCGAAATCTTTGGTACCGAAGCGACACAAGCCAATGGTGATCGGGACAATACCGCGGTCTTTGCGGAATTTAGCGCGCCATTACTGGATAACCTTGAACTTCAGTTAGCACTGCGCCACGAGGATTACAGTGATTTTGGTAATACCACAGACCCTAAAATCGCTTTTCGCTGGACACCCATAGATTCTGTTGTGGTACGAGGTTCCTGGGGGACTGCATTCCGCGCGCCTTCGCTCGTTCAGTTACACTTGGGGCGCACCGACGAATCGCCCAGCGTAATCGACAAAGAGCGTTGTAAGCAAACAGGCGCAGATGTGGATTGTTCGCCTACCGAATATACCGCCATCGTTGCCGGTAATAAGCAATTGCAACCGGAAGAGTCGGAGAACTTCAACCTGGGTGTGATCTGGCAGGCGACGGATACCTTTAGCATTGGGGTAGACTACTGGAACTATGATCAGGAAGACTTGATCAAGAAAATTGGTGCGCAAAAGCTGGTCGACTGTTGCGGTACCGATCCCAATCTGGTTGTGCGGGCTCCCAGCCAGGGCAGCACCTTAGGCCGTATTCTGACAATCAATGATACCTTCGTGAACATTGGTGGTCGTGAAACGGACGGTCTGGACTTAGACATCGAATACTTGCTCAACACCTCTGATATGGGTGAGTTCCGCTTTAACTATAATCTCACTTATACACTGAACTTCGAAGAGCAGTCGTTTGAAAGTGATGATGACGGAAATACCAGTACCGTAGTTGAAGACCTGAATGGTGAGTACCAGCATCCGAAATACCGCTGGACAGCCGGGGTTGACTGGTCAATGGATGATTTTGTTGCCAACCTGAGCTTTAACTATGTCGACAAGAACCTGGACCTGGCCGACAGCAACGGGGATAAATATGAAATTGATTCCTGGACGACGGTTGATACCAGCGTAAGCTATGTCGGCTACGACAAACTAACCGTGACTTTAGGTGCATCAAACCTGTTGAATGAAGAGGCGCCACTGGCGCCGTCTGAATCTATGGGTATTGATAATAAGACCCACAGCGCCTTGGGTCGTCAGATGTATCTGAAGTTTGGCTATCAGTTTTAACGACCCGATATCTAAGCGCAGAAATAATATGTACGAATATCGTACGGTTATTTAAGCAATGAATAATACATGTAAAGGCGAGGGACCTGCCTTTACATGTGATAATTGAATTTACCTCCAACCCGGGGATTGCAAGCGTCACTGCACCAGCGGGCTGGCACTTACGTTAAAATCAAACCCTTCTATTTTTGCCTTGGAAATTAAACACTCTATATATTGTGCAATGGCTTTACGCTCTACTTTTTTATCCAGGTAGTTTTTGATACGTGTTTTGACTGCTTCAAAGGGCAACTGTTTGCCTGCTTGTTTAAAGTCGACAAACACAATGTGAAAGCCAAAGCGACTTTCCACTGGGTGGTCTATCAACCCTTCATCGGCACTGAACACCTGACGTTCAAATTCACTGACGGTCTGGCCTTTCGAGAGCTGTCCGAGTTGACCGCCAAGCTTGGCTGACTCGCACTTAGAATATTGCTCGGCCAGTACACTAAACGATTCTCCTTTGGTCAGTGCTTCCAGAATGGACTCTGCGGTTTCTAAAGCGTTGGCTCTGGCATTTTCATCTTCCACAGGTGCCGGTATTAAAATATGGCGTGCAGCAATTAAAGGGGAAGAACAAAACTTAGCCAGGTTCTGTTGGTAATAGTGCGCACATTCTTGCTCTGTTGCACAGGGAATGGCCACCTCAGTTTCAATTAGTAAGTTCAGCAGGGCATTTTGCTTTTGTTCCTCACTGTCAAGCTGCTCGCCTGTTTGCAGATGCAGTCCCAGCTCATCCAGGCGCTGATTGAACAGCTCGCCTATGATCAAGCTTTCTGCTGCGTCTATCATGGCTGCGCGGTGGTCCTTTGCCGGATGATACTGCATCTCCTGAAGTATCTGTGCTTCGCTGATTGTTGTTTGGTTGACGGTAATCATAATTGACCTCAGCTAAAGCCCTGGCTGGCAGGGCTTATATTTAGGGGTTATTTGCTACGTACGACCTGGTAGTTCCGGGTCAGGTACTGAAGTGGCACACTGGCAATGTGGACCAACCGGCTGAACGGGAAGACAACAAACAATGTCATGCCCAAGAATACGTGCAATTTGTAGATCCAATGTACATCAGAGATAGCAGCAGCAGCGGCGGTGCCGTTAAAGGTCACCATGTTTTGCGCCCAGCTCATCAGCTTCAGCATCTCAGCGCCATCCATATGGCCTGCTGAAACAAAAATCGATAACAGGCCCAGAATGAGCTGAACATAAAGTAGCAGCAGGATGGCAATGTCCATGGTACTGCTGGTGGCGCGAATACGCGGATTAAACAGGCGGCGTCTGAGCAATATGGTCAGGCCATAAAAGCAAATTAACCCAAAAAAGCCACCTAAGCCCATTGCTATCAGCTGTTTATGACTGGCTTCAATGCCTAACAGGTGCCAGATCTCTGATGGTGTCAGCAGGCCAACAAAATGACCGAGTAACACCATAATGACGCCAATGTGAAAGGCTCTGCTACCTTGCTTTAATTGTTTGCTTTCCAGCAGCTGACTGGAGCCTGTTTTCCATGTGAACTGCTCACGGTCATACCGAACTACCGAGCCTATGATAAAAATAGACAGGGCTATGTAGGGATATATCCCAAATAGTAGTGTATTTAAATAAGTCATAATGTACTCCTTAACTGGCCTGCTTGTTAAAGTCAGTCCAGGTCACTGGAACATGTTGATCTTTGCGTTGAGATTCACTGGGGCGATTGACCGCGCTCGGGCAGCTGTCGGCATCCGGCGCACCAAAGGTGACGGCTTCTTCTTCCCATTCTTTGTCTATGGCCTGCTTAGTATCATCGCGTTTTTCACCATTGACCTGGTCGCGCAGTGTGCTCAGGTCAAAGGTGCTTTGTGCGATATCAAGTAACGACACAAACACAATGGCGTATTCGCTGTCGCGTTTTTCCAGTCGACATTGCAGCAGGGCCAATATGTGTTCTACTTCGCTCAGCCATTGCCGGGCATTGTCCTCGCCTTGGGTTGCCAGAAACTCAAGAAACAAAGGGATGTAGTCGGGTAGTTCGTTTTGTGCCAGTTCCAGACCGGCTTGCTTGTACTGCCCAATTAAGTCGATCATTGCCTGACCACGGTCACGGCTTTCACCGTGAACGTGTTCAAACAGCCAAAGCCCCAATGCACGACCGCGCTCAAACAGGCCATCGTACTCTGCTTGCCATTCCATGACGTCTTTTGCGCATTGTGTTTCGATAAAAGCACAGAGCGCCTTACGTGTGTCGGGGCTGATCGAGCTCTCGTTGACAATCGCCAGCAGATCTTCTTTCGCTGCAACAAACTCGGCTGATGGATAGTCGAGCAAATGGGATAGTACACTTAATACTTGCATGGTCTTTACTCCGTTATCTCGACAGGGATGATTTGTTTACCAGTTTGTTTTTTACCGCCAAACAGGTTCACTCCGTTGTTGCCATCACTACAGCCGTTACCAAAGCTGAACCCACAACCACTCTTCATGTCGTACGCATTTTCTGCATAGGATTTGTGGCTGGTTGGGATCACAAAGCGATCTTCATAGTTGGCAATCGCCATGTAGCGGTACATGTCTTCAACCTGTTCGGGGGTAAGGCCAACCTGTTTCAGTACTGCCAGATCTTCCTGTCCCTCAACTTGTTGTGCGCGTTTAAATGCCCGCATAGCAATCATGCGCTCCAGTGCTGTCACAACCGGCTTTTCATCGCCCGCAGTCAGTAAGTTGGCGAGATAGCGCAGTGGGATCCGCAGTGACTTCAGGTCCGGTATGACGCCCGCCATACCCACATGACCCGCTTCTACCGCTGTCTGAATAGGTGACAGGGGCGGGATGTACCACACCATCGGCAAGGTTCTGTATTCCGGGTGCAGGGGCAGGGCAACTTTCCAGTCCATCGCCATTTTGTACACCGGTGACTGGCATGCCGCTTCCAGCCAGCTGTCAGGAATGCCTTCTTCTTTGGCTGCTGCAATAACTTCTGGATCATGTGGGTCTAAGAACATACCCAGTTGAGCGGGGTACAAGTCTTGCTCGTTGGGCGTATTAGCCACTTCTTCTACTTTATCTGCATCGTAAAGCAGCACGCCCAGATAGCGGATCCGGCCTACACAGGTTTCGGAGCACACTGTAGGTTGGCCAGCTTCAATACGCGGGAAGCAGAAAATACACTTCTCGGATTTACCGGTTTTCCAGTTGTAGTAGATTTTTTTGTAGGGGCACCCTGATACGCACATGCGCCAGCCACGACATTTGTCCTGATCAATCAGTACAATGCCATCTTCTTCGCGCTTGTAAATTGCACCAGACGGGCAACTCGCTACGCAGGCTGGGTTGATACAGTGTTCACACAGGCGTGGTAAGTACATCATAAAGGTCTTTTCAAACTGACCGTAAATGTCTTTTTGCACCACGTCGTCGAAGTTTTTGTCTTTCTTACGTTCAGAAAACTCAGTACCCAGGATTTCTTCCCAGTTCGGGCCCCAGTTGATTTTTTCCATACGCTGCCCACTGATCAGTGAGCGTGGGCGCGCAACGGGCTGATGTTTGCTGTCCGGCGCGTTGTGCAGGTGTTGGTAGTCAAAATCAAACGGTTCGTAATAATCGTCGATCTCGGGCAAGTCCGGGTTGGCAAAAATATTGGCCAGTAATCGACGTTTGTTACCCTGGCGAGGCTCAAGTGTGCCATTGCTGTTGCGTTTCCAGCCACCGTTCCACTTGCTCTGGTTTTCCCACTCTTTGGGGTAACCAATACCAGGTTTAGTTTCAACATTGTTAAACCAGGCGTACTCAACGCCTTCGCGGCTGGTCCAGACATTCTTACAGGTGATAGAACAGGTATGGCAGCCGATACATTTGTCCAGGTTTAAGACCATGCCTATTTGTGCACGTACTTTCATAATATTATCCTCGGCTACTCGTTATCTAACCAATCAACTTTGTCCATTTTACGGACAATGACGAACTCATCGCGGTTACAGCCCACAGTGCCGTAATAGTTAAACCCATAGGCTTGCTGCGCATAGCCACCTATCATGTGGGTTGGTTTCATGACCGCGCGGGTCACCGAGTTATGGATACCGCCACGGGTACCTGTCACCTCGGAGCCAGGGGTGTTCACAATGCGCTCCTGTGCGTGATACATCATACTCATCCCTTCAGGGACACGTTGAGAGACCACCGCACGCGCGGCAATCGCACCGTTGACGTTAAAAACTTCAATCCAGTCGTTGTCTTTAATACCGCCTTCTTTGGCATCGGTTTCACTGAGCCAGACAATGGGGCCACCACGGCTGAGTGTCAGCATCAACAGGTTGTCAGAGTAGGTTGAGTGAATGCCCCATTTCTGGTGTGGGGTGATCCAGTTAAGCGTTAACTCTTTATGTCCATTTGGCTTTTTGCCCAGCAAGGGCTGCGTTGTTTTCAAGTTAATAGGGGGCTTGTACGACACCATGGTTTCACCAAAATCACGCATCCATTGGTGGTCCTGATAAAACTGCTGTCTGCCCGTAACGGTACGCCAGGGTATCAGCTCATGTACGTTGGTGTAGCCGGCGTTATAAGACACATGCTCATCTTCAAGACCTGACCAGGTCGGCGAGCTGATGATCTTACGCGGTTGCGCCTGAATATCCCTGAAACGGATTTTTTCCTCTTCTTTGGGGCGTGCCAGGTGCGTGTGGTCTCTGCCCGTAAACTCACCCAGTGCTTCCCAGGCTTTTACTGCGACCTGACCATTGGTCTCGGGTGCCAGGCTCAGGATCACTTCAGCGGCATCAATGGCAGTATCAATTTTAGGGCGTCCTTTGTGTGGCCCTTCCTCTGTGTGTTTGTAGTTTAGTTCTCCCAGGAACTCGACTTCTTTTTCGGTGTTCCAGTTGATCCCTTTGCCGCCGTTACCCAGCTTGTCCATCAATGGACCTAACGAGGTGAAGCGGTTGTAGGTATTCGGATAGTCCCGCTCGACCGGGATCATGTTAGGCGCTGTTTCGCCCGGAATGAGGTCGCACTCGCCTTTCCACCACATTTTCACACCGTCAGGCTGAGCCAATTCCCCTGGGGTGTCGTGCATCAGTGGCATGGTTACCAGGTCGTTTTCAACACCCAGGTGTCCGTCACACAGCTCAGAAAACTTCTTCGCAATGCCTTTGAAAATATCCCAGTCTGAACGTGACTCCCATACCGGATCGACCGCTTTAGATAGAGGGTGAATAAACGGGTGCATGTCCGAAGTATTCATATCATCTTTTTCGTACCAGGTTGCCGTTGGCAGTACGATGTCTGAATACAGGCAGGTCGTTGACATACGGAAATCCAGCGTAACCCAAAGGTCTACTTTGCCTTCCGGTGCATCGTCGCGCCATACCACGTCTTCTGGTTTTTTATCACCACTCTCTCCCAGCTCTTTACCTTGCAGGCCGTGTTTAGTGCCCAAGAAGTGACGCAGCATGTATTCATGGCCTTTGCCCGAGGAACCAAGCAGGTTTGAGCGCCAGATAAACATGTTGTGTGGGAAGTTTTGCGGATTGTCCGGATCTTCACAGGCAAATTTCAAATCACCCGATTTGAGCTGTTGCACTGCGTAGTCTTTTGCAGACATCCCGGCTTTTTCGGCGTCTTTGCACAGTTGTAGTGGATTCATACCAAGCTGTGGTGCTGAAGGTAACCATCCCATGCGTTCTGCGCGGGTGTTGTAGTCAAGAATGGAGCCGGTCCAGTTGCTTTTGTCTGCCAAAGGTGAGAGGACTTCCGTCATTTCCAGTTTTTCGTAACGCCATTGGTCAGAGTGGTTATAGAAGAACGAGGTGCCGTTCATCTGACGTGGCGGACGCTGCCAGTCCAGACCGAATGCCAGGGGCAACCAGCCGCATTGTGGACGCAGTTTTTCCTGCCCTACATAGTGTGCCCAGCCACCACCGGATTGACCTACACAACCACACATCATCAACATATTGATAAGACCACGGTAGTTCATGTCCATGTTGTACCAGTGGTTGAGGGCAGCCCCAACGATGACCATACTGCGACCGCGCGTTTTGTCTGCGTTGTCTGCAAATTCGCGGGCAACCTGGATCACGTGGTCGGCGTTTACACCGGTGATTTTTTCCTGCCATGCTGGTGTATAGGGCACGTCATCGTGTAGTGTCTTCGCAACTGCTGGATCGTCCAGGCCATTGTCTACCCCATAGTGCGCAACCATCAAGTCGAATACGGTGGCAACCAGTGCTTCGCTACCGTCTTTCAATGTAATGGTTTTAACCGGTACTTTGCGCACTTGTATTTCATCGTGCTCCGTGTGCTGGAAGTAGCCCAGCTCATGCGCCTGACCACCGAAATAAGGGAACAGCACGGATTCAACTTTGTCTGAGTGCTGTTTCAGGCTCAATGCCAGTTTGACTTCGTTTCCGGTTTTACCATCTCGTTGTTCAATGTTCCACTTGCCTTTTTCGCCCCAGCGGTATCCGATAGCACCTGTTGGAGAGACCATGGAACCAGACGTTTCATCTATCCCGATGGTTTTCCATTTCGGGTTATTGTCCTGTCCCAGGTTGTCTGCCAGATCTGACGCTCTTAAAAATGCCCCCTGAGTGTAGCCTTTGTCGGTTTGATCCAGTACTACAAGCATCGGCATATCCGTGTAACGACGAACATAATCCGTGAAATATTCACTGGGTTTATCTATGTGGAATTCTTTTAAGATGACATGGCCGAACGCCATAGCCAGTGCTGCGTCAGTACCTTGTTTTGGTGCCAGCCACATGTCTGATAATTTTGAACATTCAGAATAGTCAGACGTGATGACAACGGTTTTTGTACCTTTGTAACGAACTTCCGTAAAGAAGTGGGCATCAGGTGTTCTTGTTTGAGGCACGTTTGAGCCCCAGGCAATAATATAGTTGGAGTTGTACCAATCGGCGGATTCAGGCACATCGGTCTGCTCACCCCAGATCTGTGGCGATGCGGGTGGCAAATCACAATACCAGTCATAGAAGCTGAGACAGTGACCACCGATCAGCGACAGGTACCGGGCCCCTGCGGCATAGCTCACCATACTCATCGCCGGAATGGGTGAAAAACCGATGATGCGATCTGGTCCGTATGTTTTTGCCGTGTATACGTTGGATGCGGCAATAATTTCGTTTACTTCATCCCATTTAGCACGAACAAAGCCACCTAATCCTCGCTTAGATTTATAGCTTTTGGCTTTTTCGGGGTCAGTAACAATGGAGGCCCATGCTTCAACGGGATCAGAGAAGTTCTGTTTCGCGTCTCGCCAAAGCTTTAGCAGAGCTTGACGGACTTTGGGGTATTTTAATCGGTTGGCGCTATAAATATACCAGGAGTAGCTCGCGCCACGCGGACAGCCCCGAGGTTCGTGATTGGGTAAGTCCGGGCGGGTACGTGGGTAGTCTGTTTGCTGTGTTTCCCAGGTAACCAGACCGTCTTTAACGTAAATTTTCCAGCTGCACGACCCTGTACAGTTTACCCCGTGCGTTGAACGTACAATTTTATCGTGTTGCCAGCGGCGGCGGTATCCGTCTTCCCAATCGCGATTTTCGTCGGTGGTAACACCGTGACCGCCAGCAAAGCTTTGCTCGTTGGTCTTGAAAAAGCGCATTTTATTTAAGAAATGGCTCATATCTTTACTCTCCTATCCTGCTCAATTTATGTGTGCTGCCAGGTGACACATTAATTAGGCAGGCAGCTACATTGCTCATCAAATATAGTGGCGTAGCAGTAAAGTAACTTGACGATGATCAAATTCTCAAGCTCTGTAAACTACTGAAAAATATTGGAATACCTACAAAGTGGTAGAGCATTTTGCGGCGCTTTATGGCGAAATAACTGGTGTTGATAACATTCAAGCGTTATCGTCTGTTGGTAGAAAATAAGTGGGTAATTATTGTGGGTATGCGGTTCAATGAACTAAAAAGTCGCTTCAAAGGCTCGGTGATGGTTTACATCAAGGGCTCTATTATTGGCGTGATCAGTCTGGCGATTTGTACTTTGTTTGCATCGTACTGGATAGCAGAGCTGGCCGACCTGGATGCCAGAGCGATTAACCTGAGTGGCTCGCTGCGAATGGACGCGTATCAACTGGGCATGTATGGCTTAGAGGGTCGCTCAGAGCAAGTGGGCGAGCGGATTGCACTGCTTGAGGAAAAACTCAGAAACCCCATCTTTCAAAAGTTGCAAAGCGACGCTGAGATAAATCAACTGTGGTCTGCCCTGGTTGAACACTGGCACAGCGCATTAAAACCTGAGTTGATGAATTTACCCATCGAAAATCACTCCCAGTTCAATGAGCTGGTGGCGATGCATGCAACATACGCCGATAATTTCGTCCTGGCGGTACAAATGCACGCAGAAAGTAAGATCCGCTTACTGCGCACAATACAGGTTGCCGCCTTATTTATCACCTTGCTGTTCGGGGCATTTATTCTGCATCTGATCAGCCTGCGAGTAGAAAAGCCACTGATCGAATTAACCCATGCAGCTTATGCTATCGGCAAAGGCAACTTTACCCACCAAATGAACCTCAAGGGCGATGATGAACTGGCGCTGTTGGCAGCCACGTTTAATCATACCAGCAGTGCTATCGCGTCTATGTATGGTCAGCTTGAAAGTCGCGTTAAAGAGCAAACCCAGGAGCTTGAAGTAAACAACCAGGCACTCACCTTTTTGTTTAAAACGGCAAGGCTGTTATTAGAGTCCCAGGAAAACAAAATAGATTTACAGCACGTACTGGACGATCTTGCCCAGCTGATAGAGGTCGATGATATCGAGCTGTGTTTAATGACTGCAAGTGGCGACATACCCTATGCACAATTAAAGCCTCATACTGACAGCAATGCTCTCTGTGGGGCGAAAAACTGTGATAACTGTGATGGCAGTGGGGCATTTATTGCACTAGCGCAACCCACTGTGATGAAGTTTCCTCTGGTTTACGGTAGCAACAATTACGGCGTGATTGTCGTTCGAGGTCAAAAGCGTTTTGAGTCAGACTCATGGCAAATGCAACTGGTACAATCGGTTGCTGATCAGGTGGCCTTGTCATTGAATTTAGAAGTGCAGCACGACCAGGAACGGCGTATTGCATTGTTAAATGAACGTACCGTGATCGCACGTGAATTGCACGACTCTCTGGCTCAGGCACTGTCGTACTTAAAGATTCAGGTCACACGGTTGTCCAAAACCCAGGAAAAGCAGAAGTTTGACCTCCAACCGCCCATCATTGATGAGCTTAAAATGGGGCTGGATTCTGCCTATCGTCAGTTGCGTGAGCTACTTACTACATTTCGGCTTAAAATGGTCAGTGAGGGGCTCGAAGCAGCTCTAGAGAAAACTATCGAGCAGTTGTCAGAGCAATCAAAAATGCAATTCCACTTAAATTTTGCCATCCAACAAATTCCGCTGTCGCCAATGGAAGAGATCCATCTACTGCAAATTACCCGTGAGGCGTGTCAAAACACGGTGCATCACAGTAAGGGGAACAATGTCTGGGTCGATCTACAGGTCACTGAGGACAAGCGACTTCAGCTGGTTGTTGCCGACGATGGTGTGGGCATCGCGAGTGGATCGGAAAAACTCAATCACTATGGGATGGCCATTATGCAGGAGAGAGCCAAGCACCTGCACGGTGAGCTGTTTATTGTCCCCAGGGCTGAGAGAGGGACCGAAGTAAAGCTGCTATTTCAACCCGTTGGTGGCGGCCAGAATTATCATTGATGTGTTAGCTGCTACTTGACCATAGTTCGTATCTACGACTTTGATGTTGGCGTCCAACTGGGCATAAGTAATCGATAAATATTATTAATTTATTATCCGTAATATTACGAATATAACCGAAGCTTTTTGGGTTAGTTCCCTTATTAACTTCAGAAATACTTAAAGCGATGTCTAAATTATCTTTATTTAGTATTACTGTGCCGACTTTCAAAGGAGCGCAACCATTTAGCTCTTTGGGGCCTACAATACTGATATTTGTAGCCTCTTTGTCACGAGATAACTCGATAATGAATCCAAGTGCACTTGCCAGAGTTTGATTTAGCTTTACTGACTCGATAGGCGCAGATGCTTGAGTAATAAATGAAACAAAAAGACCTAAACTTAAAGCGACAGCTCGAAGCATAACCATATGGCACCTAACGCTTTCCCACTTTAGTAACTTGTTAAATACCATAGTTCTCCGATAGTACGTCAGAAACACTAGATAAACTCTCCCCATATGCAAAAAAATCTATAGCTACCAGCCATGTATCTTTGTATTTTTGGCCACTTAAATACATTGCTGAACCAAGTTGAACATCATCGAAGTATCCAGAACTTTTTAAGTTTTGATCAATTGAACTTTGCTCGCCATATAGCCAAGCTCCGTCTGCATGAATGATTTTATTTGACACTTCTCTTAGACTTTTCAGGGGTTGATATTTGCTGTAATCGAAACCAAAATTTGGAATAAATATGTTTTTATTAAAGGCTGTATTATCAAGCTCTGCCTCTTTCAATAAAGCTTTATATTTATATTCTAGCCTTCGATGAAGAATTGCGGTACTCAATAATTTTAATCGAAGTTTATCTAAAAAAACTGTTCGAAATGATTCGTACACTTCAGCTTTTCTTAATTTTGATTTTTCTGATTTTTCTTGTTTTATAAATAAAATTTTACATCTTCACTACACGGCCTGCAGGCGAAAGAAAAAGAACTAAAAATACTAATGTTCTCCTCTATTTTTACCTTCAAAATAACGCAGCCAAGTTTTCTACGTCCTACTTGATAACTTTGTTAGAGCTTGCTTTTTGCCCAAGAGTTTATGCTTGATATTACTATTACGCCAGCTAAAAACAATAAAGCATATGAAGTTAACCCCACAAATTGGAGTTTGGTCAAAGTATTTGGTTCGGAATATTTCCATGCTACTGGAATAGCAAACAAAAGACCTGAAGTAAGGCGATAGATACCCAATGTACCATCCCCAACTTCTCCAATGTAAATTATTTTTTGCTTTGCTTCTTTTTGTTTGTCTGGGTTAAACCTATACCCGTATAACCAGAAAAATAAGGTTAAAAATAGGTGCAACAAGAAAAATGATAAGAAATAATAAAAGAGATAGTTTGGAACCAAAGCACCAGATACAAAATCTTTGAGCTTGCCTACTCCCTCGTTATATTGAACTAACAAAGCAGGAAAGCAACCAGTTGAAGCTACTAATATTATTTCTTTAATGGTGATGTTCATAACACTCCATGTAAGCTCTAACGCTTTAGTCATCACGCGCACCCAGTACGCTTAAACTCTTGTTGAACTTGGCCGCTATCTGCACGCCTTATTCAGCTGGTGTGGTTTTTGCGAAGGGGATTAACTTTTGATGAGTAACTTGTGTAATGAACCGTTTGTGATGCAAACCGATACAGCACGACTCACCCCGCCTGAACAACGTATTAATGCACACTTATTAGACCCACTTTTGTCTAGTTTGGCAAGGTACAGTGACTCTTGCGTAGTCAATCGCACTCTGCCTTGCCGTTGGCCCTGGCAGACTAACTATCTCCGCGTGGCGGCTTAGTTCAACAGCACGTTAGATGTGGTTACTTCTAAATGGAGGCACATTGGAGCGTATAATTTTTATTATGGAGGTATAAAAAAGTGAGCTATCAGCGCATTGGGGGTAGTGTGGTTTACAGACAATTCTGAATTGAGCTAAATCAATATCCGATCAATTTGGTTCTGGCAAGGTGTCCCGAAATTGTTGTCTATCGGAGGTGATTATGACGCTCGCTCGTACTCTATTAACCATGCTCAAAAGCGTTGGAGCAAAACAAGTCTGGGGGATCCCTGGCGACTTTATACTGCCTTTTTTCCGAGAAATGGAACAGAGTCAAATCCTGCCCGTGTACTCCCTGAGTCATGAACCCAGTGTAGCGTTCGCGGCAGATGCCAGTGGGCGGCTGCACGATGGCATTGGGGTACTTGCGGTAACATACGGCGCCGGTGCGCTGAACAGTGTTAATGCCGTTGCACAGGCATACGCCGAACGCTCCCCTTTAGTAATAGTGGCGGGGGTCCCTTCGCAAAGCGAAATGGAAATGGGCTTACAGTTACACCATCAGGTTAAGTCAATCGACAGCCAGGCCCATATTTTTAAAGAGATCACGTGCGCGCAGATCCGCCTGGACGATATCAGTCAGGCACCCAAACAAATCGCTAAGGTACTGAGCACCTGTAAAGAGCAATCGCAGCCGGTGCTGATTGAAATACCGCGTAATCTGTCAGCGGCGCCGTGTGATGCGGATAACGCAGGTTTGCTGAACATGTTACAGGCAGATTCCGAAGTGGCTTCGATAGAAAAATGTGTTCAGGATTTACAACAAGTTATTGCCAGCGCACAGCGGCCCGTTGTGTTAGTGGGAGTAGAGGTAAAACGCTATGATCTGGAAGATGTATTGTGTCAGTGGCTCAATAAACTGGCAGTCCCTTGTTTTACCACTTTAATGGGCAAAGGTATCGCGGCTGAGCAGAAAAACTCACCGGTTAAAGGTACTTATTTGGGAGACGCTGGCGACCCCCATATTGCAGCCATTGTCGAACAGTCTGACCTCGTGATTATGGTCGGAGCGATACTGTCTGACAGCAATTTTGCGATCAGCGCAGAAACCTTGTCCGGTCGCCAGGCCGTATTTATTCAACATCGCGAAGTCAATCTTGGACACTACAGTTATCATGGGATCGGGTTAACCGCCGTATTATCAAAGTTGGCGGACCTGGCTGAGTGCAAAAATTGGGACATGCACCAGCCACACCACGTCGTTGAACAACAAAGCCCAGATGTGCCCGATGGGACTATTGCCCCTATGATGATTGCCCAGACGCTCAATCGTTGCTTTGAACACTATGAACAACTGCCTGTTGCCAGCGACGTGGGCGACTGTTTGTTTGTCAGTCAGGGCATAGAGAACAGCGCGGTGGTGGCACCGGGTTACTATGCTTCAATGGGGTTTGGGGTGCCAGCCGGTTTTGGCATTCAGGCAACCACTGGCCGGCGGCCCGTTGTGTTGGTGGGAGATGGTGCGTTTCAGATGACGGGGATGGAGCTTGGACATTGTCGTCGTTATGGCTTTACGCCCATTGTTGTGGTGCTGAACAACCAGGGCTGGGAAATGATCCGCGCGTTTGCCCCTGACAGCCAGGCCGCTGATTTAGGGCTATGGCCGTTTGCAGAAATGGCGACGCTATGGGGAGGCAAAGGAATTCGGGTCTCTACACCCGATGAACTCGCAAGCGCCATGGACAATGCATTTGAAGATCCTTCGCAGTTTTATCTGATCGATGTACAAATTCCAAAAGGGTGTATGACACCCAGTCTTTCACACTTCGCTAAGGTTTTGACCAGTAAACAAAATATGGCGAGATCTTAAGCATCTACCCATTCTGGGGTAGGTCAACTGCCCCTTCTTTTGTATGGTGTGCCCGGGTGATAGCCACTATTCTGGGCATCATACGCCGAAGTATACTCACCTAAACCCAAACGGGCATGGCGAGTATACCGTGGTTTACCACCGGGTTTGTCAAGAAATTGCCAGGCCTCCCGATTTGGAAAGGCTAACATGCTGCAAGATTCGTTTAACCGAAAGTTCAACTATTTGCGTTTGTCGGTCACGGAAGTCTGTAATTTCAAATGTAATTACTGTCTGCCGGATGGCTATAAATGCGAGACTCGTCCGACTACACTGGCATTGGCGCAAACGCACACGCTACTGCGGGCATTTGCGATGGTCGGCACCAAAAAAGTGCGCTTAACCGGTGGTGAGCCAACCTTGCGCAAAGAGCTACCTGACATCGTGGCCCTGTGTAACGACACGCCGGGTATTGAGTCTGTGGCACTCACTTCAAACGGCTATCGCCTGACTCAAAAACTGCCCAGACTGATTGATGCGGGCCTCACCGCGCTTAACTTGAGTGCAGACAGCCTCAGCCCTTACACGTTTTCTCAAATAACGGGCAACAACAGCCTGGATGAAGTATTGCGTTGCATTGATTTGGCATTTGAGCTGGGGCTGAAAAAAGTAAAGCTAAATGCGGTGCTACTGAAGCAGTACAACGGCACTCAGTTAACGCAATTCCTTAATTTTATTAAAGACAAACCGGTCACTTTTCGCTTCATTGAGCTAATGCGAACGCTTGATAACGCCGCGTATTTTAACGCGCAGCATGTATCCGGGCAGAGTATCCGTACCACGCTGGAAAACAGCGGGTGGCAAATGCAACCCAAGGGGCCGGATGCCGGGCCAGCGGTGGAGTTTTGTCATCCAGATTATGCCGGTCAGGTTGGCTTAATTATGCCTTACAGTAAAGATTTCTGTGCGAGCTGTAACCGCTTGCGGGTGTCTGCTGACGGCAAACTGTACTTATGTTTGTTTGGTGACGCCAATGATGATTTAACCCCCTGGCTTGACGATGGCGATGTCACAGGTCTGGCAACCTATTTGTCCAATCGCGTTTTAACCAAATGGCAAGGGCATCAATTGCACCTTGGCAAGTCCGGCCTGACCAGAGATCTGGCGATGTTGGGAGGTTAATATGCTACTGGGTATTATTCTGGCGGGCGGTCAGTCACGCCGTATGGGGACAGATAAGGCCACATTATGCTGGCAAGGAGATACCTTGCTATCTCATGCACAGCAACTGCTGTTGGCAGTGGGATGCGATCAGGTGCTGATCAGTCGAAATGGCCCCGGTTATGTTCAGGATGTTTATACCGGGAAAGGGCCTCTGGCCGGTATTCACGCGTGTCTTGAGCAACATGTATGCGATGAAGCGGTGGTTATTCCAATCGATATGCCGCTGTTGTCCAGTGCTTGTCTTAGCGCGCTGATCAAACAAGGCCGCACGGCGCAACATAGTTGCCATTTCGCTGACTCAGTACTGCCTTGTTATCTTTCAAATTATTCTCAGGCGCTGGCGCAGTGCCGCAACCAGCTTAGTCAGCAGCGCTTATCTGTGCGAGGGTTTCTCGGTGCCATCACTGCATCAGCTATAGAGGGTGAGCAGCCCAATAGCGAACTGACCTTAATGAACACCAATACACCCGAGCAGTGGGCGTGTGCACAACAAATCATGCAACAGGAGACAGTATGGGCCGTGTAAAATCAGAACACTTTATACCGCTGAACATTGCTATCTTAACGGTGAGCAATCGCCGCACATTAATTGATGACACGGCGGGTGACCTGTTACAGGAGCGAATTGGCAGTGCAGGACATAGTGTGGCTGACAGGCTTGTCGTGCGTGCCAACAAGTACCACATCCGCGCCGCTATCAGCAACTGGATTGTCAGTGCCGACATACAAGTGATTGTGGTCTCGGGCGGAACGGGGTTGACCGACGATGATGTGACACCCGAGGCCATCGAGGTGTTATTTGATAAAAAAGTAGAAGGATTTGGTGAGCTATTCCGTCAGTGCTCTTTGCGACAGATTGGCTATTCAACCTTGCAGTCGCGTGCGACAGCAGGCCTGGCCAACAAGACCTTGATCGTTGCGCTGCCCGGCAGTCCCCGGGCCTGCGAGCTGGCTTGGGATGAAATGCTCAGCTCACAGCTGGATGCACGTCAGGGTCCGTGCAATTTTGCACCCCATCTGAAAGCAACAGATGCGGATGCGTGTACATCAAGGGAGCGCAACTAATGGGATTAACGCATATAGATCAGCACGGTCATGCCGCGATGGTGGATGTCGCCGATAAACCTGTCACCGCCAGGGAAGCCAGCGCGCAAGCCTGCGTTGAGATGAAGCCAGAGACGCTGCAATTAGTCAGTCAAAATCAGCTAAAGAAAGGCGATGTACTGGGTGTTGCACGGATTGCCGGAATACAGGCTGCAAAGAAAACAGCTGATCTGATCCCGCTGTGCCACCCGCTGGCACTCAGTAAAGTGTCTGTTGAGTTTAAGCTGGACGAAGAAAAATCACAGATATGGGTGTTTAGTTACTGCAAACTGGCAGGCCAAACCGGTGTTGAGATGGAGGCGTTGGCCGCAGCTTCCGTTGCATCGCTGACCATCATCGATATGTGTAAAGCGGTGGATCAGGATATGGTGATCTCCGGGTTGTGTGTGACACACAAGTCAGGGGGTCGACGCGGGGTATATCAACGAGTAAGTGAGGTCAGTGATCATGAATAAAATTCTGTTTTTTGCCCAGTTGCGCGAGCGGCTGGAATGCGACGAACTTGACCTGGATGTCGCCGGGCTCAGCGTCGGCGAGCTGCGTCAGCAGCTGGCACAAAAAAATGAACGCTGGCAAAAGTGGTTGCTCGACAAAGACGTGCTGGTGGCGGTTAATCAGACGTTAGTCGCCGCAGACAGTCGTATTGGCGCGGGTGATGAAGTGGCGATGTTTCCGCCGGTGACCGGAGGATAATGATGATCCGTGTACAACAAGCCGATTTTGATATGAACCAGGAGTATCAGGCACTGATCAGCGACGATTGCAGCTCTGGTGCTGTGGTGATGTTTGTTGGCCGGGTGCGGGACGTGAATCAGGGTCATCAGATAGATGAGTTGTATCTGGAGCACTACCCCGAAATGACGAACAAGTACTTATCACAGCTGGAGCAGCAAGCTCGGGCGCTCTGGCCACTTGAAAACGTGACGATTATTCATCGCGTTGGTCCTTTGCAGTTAGAAGACAAAATTGTGCTGGTTGGCGTGTCGAGTGTTCACCGGGAAACGGCATTCGAAGCTGCTCAATATCTGATGGATTTATTGAAAACCAATGCGCCATTTTGGAAAAAAGAAGTGATCGAAGGTGGACACAACCGCTGGGTTGAGGCGAATCACAAAGATACCGTTGCCGCAGCGCAGTGGGCCTGAAGTTGAGGGGGTAGCGTGAGCAGATCTGGAGTCGGACACAGTTACACAGCGATATGCTTGGTTGTATTACTGCTGCTTTTTGTGCCCTTGACAGAGGCCAAGCCGACGCGCCTGACCCTGGCTTGTGCGGCTAATTTCAGTGCTACCATGAACAAGCTGGTCATGCTGTTTGAGCTGCAAACCAAAGAGGCCATGGATATTCGCGTATCCGTTGGGTCGTCTGGTTCATTGGCTACCCAGATCCAACACGGTGCGCCCTATGACGTGTTTTTATCTGCCGATAAGCACTATGTCGAGTTACTTACGCAAGCTGGGTTTGGTTATGACAGGACCCCCTATGCCATAGGGAAGCTGGTGCTGTATTCACTCGATAAATCACCCCAAGGGCTGGATCTGGCGTTGATGAATACCGCAAAAGCAACGGTTGCCATTGCCAATCCAAAGCACGCGCCGTATGGTCGCGCGGCAGAGCAAATCCTGCAACGCCACCGTGCAATGCCAAAGCGGCTGGTTAAAGGCAATTCTGTGTTACAGGCTTTTCAGTATGTCGAAAGTGGCCATGCTCAGTACGGCTTAATTGCCAAAAGTTTATTAAAACCGGGATTTAAAGGGCAGTGGTTCGACATTCCCGCACATTGGTATGACCCCATTGAACAGCACGCGTTGCTGTTGGCTGAGCACGCGGCAGCCCGGGCGTTCTTTGAGTTTATTCAAAGCGATGATGCGCAGCAGCTGATAAAGGCATCAGGGTACAGGTGAACGTATGTCCGACACAGATTTGCAAGCAACAATCCTGACGCTACAGCTGGCAAGTATGACCACCCTTTGTCTGCTGCTGATCTGTGTGCCGGGCGCCTATTATCTGGCGCACAGCCGCAGTGTGGTAAAACCTTTTATAGAAACCCTGGTCACCTTGCCACTGGTGCTGCCACCAACGGTGATGGGGTATTATTTCTTAGTGCTGTTTTCTCCCAATGACGGGCTTGGGTTATGGTTACGTGACACCCTGGGCATAGAGCTGGTATTTAGTTTTTCAGGCATCTGGCTTGCGTCGATGATTTACAGCCTCCCTTTTACGTTCAGACCACTGCAAAGTGCTTTTGAACAATTGCCGAAAGACCTGTACAACGCCGCTGCACTGCTGGGATTTTCCCCCTGGCAACAATTCAGAAAAGTGATATTGCCAGCCATTAAACCGGCTCTGTTTACGGCTGCAACGCTGAGCTTTGCTCATACCATAGGTGAGTTTGGTGCCATTCTCATGATTGGCGGTAACATTCCGGGAGAAACTCAGGTGCTGTCTTTGGCGCTGTTTGATCACGTAGAAAGTTTAGATTTTCAGGCGGCAGAACAACTGGCATTGCTGATGCTGGCGTTTTCATTTAGCGTTGTGTTTGCCTGTCAGTGGTGGCAAAAGCAAAGTGCCTATGTGGGCTACATCTCAGACGATCAGGTCAGGGGGTAACCATGCTGAACGCGATCCTAAACACGTTTAACATTACAGAGTCAGCATCAGAGCAGAGACAAGATTGCCGATGCGCTGGTACGGTCATGATTGACGTACAGGTCAGCTCACCTGTGTCACAGCATTTCAGCTGCATGTTGCGCTGCGCTCAGGTTGGTGTCTTGTTAGCGCCGAGCGGGGCGGGGAAAACCTCTCTGCTAAACGCACTGGCGGGTTTGAGCCCCGCAACGGGCTCTATTCAGGTCGATAGCAAGGGGGCTGAACAAATAGACTTACCTGCTCATCAACGGCGTATCGCCTATGTAACCCAGTCCCCGACTTTGTTTGGCCACCTCTCGATACAAGCTTTATTGAATTTGGTGTCTGCTGAGCAGACGAATGCATTCGACGTGACCTGGGCGGTTGGGTTATTGAACCTCAGCGGCGTGTTGCATTTACGCGCTCAGCAGCTGAGTGGAGGCCAGCAGCAGCGGGTGGCGCTGTTACTGGCGATGATCAAAGGCGCGCCGTTATTGCTCTTGGATGAAGTGTTGACCGGGCAGGATCACACCATGAAGCACGCTTGTATTGCCGTCATAAAAGAGTACCTGAAGCAAACAAATGCTGCTGCGCTGATGGTGTGTCATCAGATGGAAGACGCACTGGCGCTGGCTGATATGGCATGGGTGCTTAAAGATGATGGAAGTTGCAAGCACTGGCAGGCGATGCCTATTGGTGCTGGTCTGCACCTGTATCAACACCAGCTGTTGACATCGTTTCAGGATGGTTTAAATGGAGGTGAGGGCCATGCCAGCGAGTTCTTATCTGT
The DNA here is from genome assembly GCF_056161105.1 of Pseudoalteromonas sp. AWH4_217. Taxonomy (NCBI): domain Bacteria; kingdom Pseudomonadati; phylum Pseudomonadota; class Gammaproteobacteria; order Alteromonadales; family Pseudoalteromonadaceae; genus Pseudoalteromonas; species Pseudoalteromonas sp. AWH4_217. Next base: position 143,986 of record NZ_JBSWYM010000010.1, read on the forward strand.
TGTGCAGGCGACCACATTGGCGCATCGCACATCACTTGGGCTGACCGAGTATCGGCTGAACGGGCAGGCCTGTTTCAGTGTTCATACGCCCCACACCAAGCCGGGGCAAGCTGTGTCATTGGTCCTTAAGGCAAACCGGGTTGGTCTGTCCAGGAAGGCTATGCCAGATAGCAGTTTTGTCAATCAATGGCTGGCAACCATCACCAGTACACGTGAAATCGTATGGCAGGGCGAGCAGGGTATGCTGATCGATGTTAAATTGGTGAGCAAAGACGACAGCGATGCAGCACAGTGTAATGACCTGTCCGTCTGGATAACCCGCCTGTCTTTCAATCAGCTTAAGCCCGCCGTCAACGAGCCCTGGTATCTCATCAGTAAAGCCGACGCACTGAGTGTTAACAGCCTACATTAAGCGGTTACGTACCAAACCACGTTTAACGTTTTTACAGAGCTTAGCGAAGCGCCTGATGTCATCAAACTGGGGAACCACACCACAGTTGAGCTGGTGTTCCCAGTAGGTTAAATCAGTATCCACTAATTCCATGAGTTTTTTCGGGCAACCGACACAGGAGGTGTTGGTACCACAAAAGAAGGTATCCGGCTCGTAGAGCGGCAACTCTTTTTTGACTTGCTCGATGAGTAACCGCATTGCGGTTACTCTGTCGGGCTTACGGGGGCGCATTGTTACTGTACTCAGCTCAGTACCCAGTCGAAAGGCACATAGGTGACCAGCTCATTCTCTTGCCAGTTGGCACCGTCAGCGTCGAGTAGCAGGTATCCGCTGCTTGCAGCAAACGTACTCAGAATACCTGAGCCTTGTCCCTGTAAGGGCTTAACTCGAGTACCTGACGGGCTGTGTTCAAGGGATGCTCGGATAAACTCCAGTCGCCCGGGTCTTTTTGAGATAGGAGAGGCGAGCGGCAGCCGCTGCGATAGTGCAGGGGTCACTTGTTCTCCTGCTAACTTCCGCAGCGCCGGGAGCGCCAGTTGATGCAGTGTGACCACACTTGAGACCGGGTTTCCAGGTAAGCCAAAAAAGCGTTTGTGGTGGCCTTGTTGGTTACAGGTGTGAAAATGCCCATACGCAAACGGTTTACCCGGTTTGATGGCGACTTTCCAGAACTGCATATTACCCAGCTCATCCAGCACTGTTTTGGTGTGATCGGCGTCACCAACAGACACACCGCCTGAAGATACCACTACATCTGCCTGTGCAAGTGCCTGATTAAAGGTACTGGACAGTGCGTCAGGGCAATCAGGGACAATACCAAAGTCCAGTACTTCAAAAGCCAGATTCTCAAGCATGGCGCGGGTGGTGTAGCGGTTGGTATCGTAGATTTCACTGGCTTGTTTATCGTTACCAGGCTCACAGAGCTCATCTCCCGTTGATAAAACGGCCACTTTTAAGGGCCGGAACACAGATACAGATCCTACGCCGATAGACGCGAGCAAGCCAATATCCGTGGCCGTTAACCTGTGCCCATGGGCAAAGAGCGCAGTATTGGCGGCAATATCCTCGCCGCGTTTACGTAAGTTCTGCTGAGGTTTCGGTGCAGTTGTGAAGTGGATATGTGTTTTATCTTCAATTTGCTCTGCGACTGCCTGTTCCTGCATGACGATGGTGTCAAAACCCTCTGGCACGGGGGCGCCGGTCATAATGCGAATACAGCTGCCCGGTTGCCAGGTGCCGGTAAACGGGTGACCCGCCAACGCCGTGCCGATAAGTTCAAATTCGCTAAACTGCCCCAGGTCCTGATACGCAATAGCGTATCCGTCCATGGCCGAGTTGTCATAACCCGGCACATCAAACGGCGCGATAATATCTGCAGCCAGGATCCGCTGCCTTGCACTGTGTAACGGGCGTGTCTCGCTACCAACAAAGGTTGAGGCATCTTCTTCTAGTGCCGCTAATGCCGCTTCAAAAGAGAGGAAAGTGGGTTTGGGATCAGTCATGGCTAGGCCCCTTTTTGTTGGTTTATCATCCATACTGCGGCTTCTACACGCGAACGCAGGCTTAGCTTTTTCAGCAAATGCTTGACGTGTACCTTCACCGTACCGTCTGAAATATCCAGTTCTCTGGCGATGAGTTTATTCGACAGCCCCTTGGCAATCAGCTTGAGTATTTCAAATTCCCGACTGGTTAAAGAGTTCAGAATGTTGGCTTTCTGAGAGACATCTGGCTTGCGAATAGCCTGCGCCAGTACACCGGTCAGCTTTTCACTGAGTACCATTTTACCCAGTGCGGCTTGTTTGATTTTTTCGAGAATGTCTTCCGGGTCCATGTCTTTGAGCAAGTAGCCGTCTGCGCCGTAACTGATCGCAGTCAGGACATCTTCATCGTTGTCTGACACCGTTAACATAATGATCCTCGATGTCACGTCATTGGCACGCATGGCCTTGAGTGTTTCCAGACCATCCATGCCCTGCATGTTCAGATCCAGGATGATCAAATCCGGGTCGCTATCAATGGCGATTTCTAAGCCTTCTTTGCCATTGGCTGCTTCGCCAATCACCGTTAGCTCATCTTCTAACTCGATTAACTGCTGTAAACCTTTGCGCAGTAAGGGGTGGTCATCCACAAGTAGTATTGTGCTAACTAGCTCACTCATAAGTTACTCTTACTCTATAAAGACGGTCAAAATCACGTGTTTATAATAGTAACTTGGATTAACAAGGCATTCATTACAAACATCGGGTGCTACTCCAAAAGACCTTTTAACCACTCTTTAAAAGTCATAAAAATTAGATGGTTACATGTTTTTATACCTAAAAGTGGGTATGTCCTGCTATTCCCTCATTGTTGCTTATTACCCATCAATGTGAATTGTCTGTCCTCTTTTTTATGCACATAGTGAGGGTAATTCGATTGTAAGGAGCGGCACTATGGCTGATCTACAAAAATGGGAACCCGAAAACGAGGCCTTTTGGGAATCTCAGGGTAAAAAAATTGCACAGCGCAACTTGTGGATATCCATCCCAAGTCTGTTGTGTGGCTTTGCTGTATGGCTCTACTGGGGCATTTTAACGGTACAAATGATGAACGCGGGATTTAACTTTTCCGCACAAGAGCTATTTACACTAACGGCGATTGCGGGCTTGTCCGGTGCGACTTTACGGATCCCCAGTAGCTTCTTTATTCGTTTCTGTGGTGGCAGAAATACCATCTTCTTCACAACCTCTTTGTTGATTATTCCGGCCTTCTTTACTGGTATGGCACTGCAAGACCCCACCACGCCGTTGTGGCAATATCAGTTGTTGGCGTTGCTCTCTGGATTTGGTGGCGGTAATTTCGCATCGTCGATGTCCAATATCAGCTTCTTCTTTCCCAAGAAGCAGCAAGGTCTGGCACTGGGACTCAATGCGGGGTTAGGTAACTTTGGCGTGACGACCATGCAGATACTGATCCCACTGTTTATGACCTACGGTGTGTTTGGCGCACTCGGGGGCGATCCGGTGACGCTGGTCAGCCCTTCAGGTAGTTTGATCGGGAAAATTCCAGCGGGTTCAGAAACCTGGATCCAAAATGGCGGATTCCTGTGGTTGCTGTTGTTGGTGCCTCTATTCTTTGCCACCTGGTTTGGCATGAATAATATCCGCACGCCAGAAGTATCGCCAAATCTCGGCAGTCCATTGGGCGCGTTCGCGATGATTTCTGTGATGCTGACCATTGGTCTGGCAACAGCTGCGGCGGGGTTATGGTTAATGCTGCCCGAATCGGCTAATGGTTCCGGGTTTGGGGTACCAAAAGAGCTGGTGTTGGTGTTGGTGGTTGCGACGACTGTGTTCTTGCTCAAGATGTTACCCGGCGCGATTGGTGAAAGCCTGTCTAAGCAGTATCAGATTTTCAACAACAAACACACCTGGGTGATGAGTGTCATCTACACCATGACATTCGGCTCTTTCATTGGGTTTGCGGCAGCATTCCCGCTGGCAATTAAAGTTATTTTTGGCTTCCAGCACGTGATGGTTGATGGTGTGATGACCCACGATACGGTGAATCCGAATGGTCCAAGTGCCCTTATGTATGCCTGGATGGCCCCTTTCATCGGAGCGCTTATTCGTCCGCTTGGCGGCTGGATTGCTGACAGGTTGGGTGGCGCGTTAGTAACACAGATTTGTTCTGTGGTCATGGTAGGTTCTTCACTGGGGGCGGCCTACTATATGCAAACAGCTTATCAGTCTGCGACGCCAGAAGAGTTCTTTGTACCTTTCTTTGTACTGTTTTTAATCCTGTTTGCTGCCACTGGTATTGGCAATGGTTCAACATTCCGCACCATCGCCATGGTGTTTCCAAAAGAGCAAGCGGGTCCGGTACTGGGCTGGACATCGGCAGTGGCAGCTTACGGTGCTTTCTATATTCCTATGGTCTTTGGCCAGCAGATTAAAGCCACCACACCAGAAGTGGCCCTGATTGGGTTTGCGGTGTTCTACGGAGTATGCGTATTCATTAACTGGTGGTTTTATTTGAGAAAGGACGGTGAGTTCTACAACCCATAATCATCTCCACTATAGCAAGAGCCATTAACATCAGGTTGTGGCTCTTTTTCCAATTTTGCAGGGTAAAATAAATGAGCAAGTTTCAAGAGTTACTAACCATGTCACGTTATCAGCCAGAGCCCGTTAAGCTTCTGATGCTGTTTACCAAAGCCAATGTTGAAAGTGCATCGAACGATGTGAACAAAGGGTTTATTGAGCCAGTTATGTGCGTTGATAAACTCCCGAACGAATTAAGCGACTATGAGGCCTTGTGCAAAGAGGCGGATGTTATAAACCCTGATTGGGATTTGGTTTTTCTGACCAGTATAAATGCAAATGTTGACAGCAGTATTATCGACAAGAGTATGAAATCTATGGTCAGTGACGTCCAAACGGGTAAAAATACCTCAATGTATGTTGTGCTCGACCGTCAGGACAATCTCGTTGAGCTGGTAGGTAGTTAAGCGCTCACGCAGGTTAATTCGTAATCTGAAGAGCGATTGTGTAGATAAAGTAAAGGCAGCAAATACTGCCTTTCTTGCATTGAAATTTCGATAGCCAACCGACTCAGGTTTTGCGTGGTTAAAGCTTTGACTGACTGAACAGATAAATCACTAAAATTAACGTGATAAACCAAAAGCCACTGACCAGTTTCCAGAACACCAGACTGCTGGCTTCTTTGGGCTCAGGTTCTGGCTTGAGGAATAGGGGGTTGGGTTTGGTGAGATCCTCTAATAGCGCATCTATGGTTTGATATCGCGTAGTCAGATCAAAGCTCACACCTTTTTGCAGTGCTTTATCAAACCACACGGGAATAACCGGGTTGTATTTGGTCGCGCTCTGGTAGCGCAATTTGTCATAGTCAAACATGGAAGTACAGGTTTCAACTTTGTCGCCATAAGGCAGATGCCCGGTAAATAGTTCATAGCAAATGGTTGCGAGGCTATATACATCTCCCTGAATGGCCGAATTTTTGCCAACCAGATAGTTTGGGTCGGAGTAACTGGCGGTGCCCAGCGCGCCAATGTGTTCAATAGGGCGGTACAGTTCAGCGACACCGGCCACAAACACCGAGCCAAAGTCCACCAACTTAACTGACCCATCTTTCATTATCATGATGTTGCCGGGCTTTAGGTCCTGATGAATTGCATCGTTGTCGTGAAATGCCTGGAGCCCTTTAGCAATGTCTTTAACGATTGCGATGGCGTGTTTTGGCTTCAAAGGGGCATTTTTTGCGAGCCAGTGGTCGAGGCTCAGACCCTCGAGATGCTCCATCAGGTAGTAGAGCGCGGTTCTTGGGCGGTTGTGCTGGATGATCTTAACTACGTAGGGTGAATCTATGCGGCTACCAATCCATTTCTCTTTGAGGAAACGGTCAATGTAGTGTACGTCGTCTTCAAAGTTCATGGAAGGTGTTTTCATCGCATAGTGCTGACCACTCTTTTCATCTTCTACCAGATACAACTGGCTTCTGGGAGAAGCAAAGATCTCTTCGATGACCCGATACCCATCCAATTTCATGCCCGCTTCCAGAGGCGGGGGAAACGGCAAACGGGTTAAGTCTGCGTTGAACTCATTGTCGTCTTGATGGGGCAGGGACTTCACCCTTAATACCACGCAACTGATGTTGTCATCACTGCCATTGGTCTGAGCTTGTGCACACAGCGAAGATGCGATATCGCTGGCGGGTACTGAGGAGGACAAGGCTCTTATCAGCGCTGCGGTCGGGATAAAGTCGTGCACGCCATCCGTGGTTAACAGGTAACAATCTCCCTCCTTGAGCTCGAAATTGCTGTAGTCAATGTGAATGTTGTTGTCCATACCAAGGGCGCGTGACAGGAAGGACTTACCCTGACCTAAGTGGGTTACGTGGTCAGCGGTGAGTTGCTCAAAGGAGTCTGAGCGCAGCCGGAATACCCGGCTGTCGCCAACGTGAAATAAATGGCCGTGAACACCTTTTAAGAGCAGGCAGCTTAAAGTGGTCAAGTAGCCTTTATTATCCTGCTTAAACTGATGGCTTTTACGGTATAGTCTGAGGTTTATTGCTGACAGGACTTGCTCACCACAACGGCTCACGGACCAGGTATCCGGGGTCTTAAAGTATTCTGATAAAAAGCGCGTCACAGCAGTTTCACTGGCTTCTTTGCCCGCTTCTGCTGAACTCACGCCATCGGCAATGCAAAATGCTAGCCCTTTGACTTTGCTTAGGTAACTATCTTGTGGGATCAGGAAACCCGCGGCGTCTTCGTTGATGTCTTTGATACCCGCAGTGGTTTTTACCCCAACCTGAACCCTGATGTTTTGCATTTATCTCACACTTTAACCCTGTCTTAATGTGAAAATAGTGCAAGAAAAGCACGCTGTAGTTCAACCTAAAATAGGTCTGGTTGGGGTAAAAATGACAGCCTCTATGACTAAATGGTACCAAGCATACCTATTATTGGGTATGTGGCGTGCTTTATATCTATGTGAAAATAAACGCATCTTTTGCTGATGGGGTATTAGCGCCGGGCATGTTGAGGCATTGGGGGTAGAAGTCCACTACCTCTCAACAACTTAGGTAGAATATACACCATACTATTGTTACTCAGAACCTGGCTAAATTATTGGGGTGGTTTGCTATATGTCAGAAAAAATTGCAAAACGCGCATTGCTACTCGCTACCCTCGCATTCGCAGCAAATTTTTCCGTTTGGACACTGTATGCTGCTTTGGTTATTCCTATCACCACACAATGGGAGTTGGGTGTACTTGAGGTAACGGCACTGTTGTCTGCCCCGATGCTGACGGGGGCACTCTCCCGTATTCCCGCGGGTATTGCCGCCGACCAAGGCTCCCCAAAAAAACTGTTTGTGATTCAAATGCTGATTTGCCTGCCGCCACTGGCGCTGTTGTATCTGGCAGATACCTACATGGCGTTATTCCTGATTGGCTTGTGGCTTGGTCTGAGCGGCAGTTCTTTTACGCTGGGTAATCGTTATGTCAATGACTTCTTTCCCCGAGACCAGCAGGGCACTGCGATGGGGGTATTTGGTGTGGGCAATGCCGGGGCCGCGATTACTTTGGTGTTTGTGCCCTTTTTGATGCAGTCGGTCGGCTGGCACTATGTTGGATTGGTTTATTCCGTTGGGCTGTTGCTTGTAGCATTGGCGTTTTTGTTTTTTGCACCACAGCGACCAGCCAGTGAAAATCGACCAGAACCGTGCAATGAACCCTGGTATACCCTGTTAAAGCAAGCCCGGATATGGCGACTTGGCCTGTACTATTACTTTGTATTTGGATCGTTTCTCGCCCTGCTGCTGTGGCTGCCTTATTACTATACCGAGGCCTACCAACTACCGCTCTCTCAGGCCATGGCTTTTACCTTGTTTTTTGTTGCCACTTCGTCTGTGGTTCGGGCCTTGGGAGGGTGGTTTGCAGACAAATACGGTGGCCGAAGCGTGAACTGGAGTGTGTTCTGGGTGTGTCTGGTATGCCTGTTTTTCCTGAGTTACCCACCCACCACGATGACCATTCATGGCGTTGAGCAGGATGTGCATATTCAGATTGCCATTAACGTGTGGTTTTTCTCTGTTTTGTTATTTGTGATTGGTATAGCGCAAGGTTTTGGCCGCGCAAGCGTGTTTAAAATGATCCATGAATACTATCCGAACGATATGGGCAGAGTTGGTGGAATTGTTTCCGCAATTGGCGCATTGGGCGGCTTTACGTTGCCCGTTCTGTTTGGTGCTGCGGTAGAGGTGTTAGGTTTCTACAGTGCCAGCTTTATGTTGCTGTACGGGGTACTGGCTGTGTGCATGATGGCAATGTACTTTGCAATCCGGGCAGAGCGTTACAGCCGCAGGCTGAAAGAAGCTGCGAGCTATAATTTTTTGGAAGATGATGACTTATGATGCAGATACTCGATACCCAAAAAGAGGAGCAGATCCCGCCAGTGCTCCGCTTGGCCTTTAGACCTTTTTTCCTGTTAGGCGGTTTTTTCAGTTGTTTGGCGTTAATTGTATGGGGTAGTGTTTTAAGCGGTACCTTACACTTTACGCCGTATGGTCATGTCCTTTTCTGGCACAGCCACGAGATGCTATTTGGTTTTGTTAGTGCGATCGTTGTGGGGTTTTTATTAACGGCTGTGCAAAACTGGACGGGTATACCCAGCATCAGAGGCAGCAGGTTGGCCGTTCTTACGGGATTGTGGCTGGCAGCTAGGATCCTGATGTTGTTTTCTTCGGTACCCCCATGGCTTGTTATTTCTGTGGACTTACTGTTTTTACCCTTAGCAGGGTACTGGCTAGCTAAACCCATTATTGCAATCGGACAGATGCGCAATTTGTTTTTTGTGCCGATACTGGTTTTTCTGAGTGCAACTAACCTGCTCATGCATATGGGAGTTGTGCTTAATTTGCCCAGCTTATATCAACATGGTTATATTTCAGCTATCTGGCTTATTACGCTGTTGATGAGTATTTTGGGTGGCCGCGTGATCCCGTTTTTCACGGCCAACGGAACCAAAACTAAAAAAGTCACACCAATCCGCTGGCTGGAGCATCTGGCTTTGGGGACAACATGGGGCATATTCGCCTTGTATATCTCGGGGCTAAATCATTATTTTCCCGAGCAATTTCTGGGCGGGTTCATGCTGCTATGTGCGCTAGCCCATGTGATTCGTGTGCTGAGGTGGAAATTCAGGCTAACGCTGAAAGTCCCGTTGTTGTGGAGCCTGCACGTGGCATACTGGTTTATCCCCATTGGGATTGCTTTGATAGGTATTTCCTATCTATCCGACATGTTGACGTTGTCGACGGCTTTTCATGCGTTAACGGTTGGTGCAATGGGGAGTATGATCCTGAGCATGATGTCGCGAGTAAGCCTCGGTCACACCGGGCGAAAACTGGTGGTCAGGCATCTGGTGGTGGTGGCATTTGGTGCCGTGTTTGTGTCGGCCCTGATCCGGGTGTTTGGGAGCTTGTTCTTTGCCAGTTTTAGTTTTTCATCGATTCTTGTTTCGATAGTGGCCTGGTGTATTGCCTATGGTCTGTTCACTCTGGTGTATTATCCGGTGTTGACGCAACCAAGGGCGGATGGTCGCCCAGGCTAATCCTCATTGCTACTTCCTGTGGTAACCCGAAAGGGTTACCAACTACCTCTTTTGCGCGCATAAATCACTTAAGGCTGTTGATGTGGATCAAGCTCCAATTCCATGTGGTGCCTATGCTTTAAAACACAGTTCAACTTGGAATGTGTTGCAATGAAAAATACTCCCTTACCTTGCATTATGAGCTGCTCTGGTTGTTGTCACGGCGGAGCGCTGTCTGACGATATCGCGATTATCCTGCAGCAACAAGGCAAAGTTGAGCGGGTAGCGGTGGCGGCCATTGCGGCTGGGTCGCCTCAGCATCTGAAAAAGATTAAACAAAGCGGCCAGATTATCGCCGTAGATGGCTGCGCATTACAGTGTATCAAGCGCTGTTTAACCGCTTGTGGTATTGACGGGGTAATCCATTTCGACATTGCCAAAATTGTCAGAGAACTACCGGACAAAGCAAAAAGAAGCACCTTACAAACTGAGCTTCAGGTTGCATCATACGTCTGTCGAGAGCTGGCGCTGCGATTACCGGATGCTCAACCGCCTCAATCAGAGTCGGCGGACTCCAACATTATTGCACTGTTCCCGTGTACGAAGGGTTAGTGAGTGCCTGAGCAGGTTGGACAGTCTGCGCGCTTGGGGATGTCAAACGCCCTGAATTGCATAGACTGGGCATCATATAAGGTTAGTTTGACCGTGTCTGGGGCTAATTTTAACAAGCTCTTGAGGGCTTCGGTTGCCTGCAAAGTACCTATGGTACCGACGACCGGTGACAGGACACCCGCTTCCATACAGCTCAGAGACTGCTCGCCAAATAAACTGGCGACACACGCATAGCAGGGGTCTTTGGCACGCATGGGAAAGTGGATCACCTGACCTTCCAGGCGTATTGCAGACCCAGAAATCAACGGCGTGTGATAACGCCAGCACAGATCATTTAACAACAAGCGTGTTTGCAGGTTGTCGCTGCAATCTACGACCACATCGGCCTGTTCTATCGTTTCACTGTGGACTTCACTCAGGGCTGTTTCAAAGATATTGACCCGGATGGACGAATTGATTCTGCTGAGCGATTCAGCGGCCGATTGTGCTTTGTTTTTCCCTACATTGTGCTCGCAATGCAGGATCTGGCGTTGCAGGTTGGTGATGTCGATCTGATCATGGTCAAACACGGTGAGTGTACCGACGCCTGACGCTGCAAGATAAGGTAAAACAGCGCAGCCCAAACCTCCGGCACCCACCACCACAATATGGCTTTGTAAAAATGCTTCTTGCCCGTCCTCCTGCACCAGAGGCAGTAAAATGTGCCGACAGTAGCGCATTGTATTTGTATCATCTAACTTCATGCTGCTTTCACCTTGTTGTGTTCAGGCCACGTATTAACTAAAGACTACAGCAAATTGGGAAGTGTTGTTATACCCACAAAGAGAGAGGTAAGTGCAGAGTGGGTAACGCAAATCAGGCTTTGATATAAATCAAATTAGGAGGCAGATCATGGCATTAGGCTACGTACAACATCACTACTGCGTAGCAAGGTATTAAAGTATGAAAACACAGCTTTCTGTAATTGCCACATTGCTCTTATCCGGTCTGAGCATTTCGGTTCAGGCATTTGTTCACGACGGTATCGACAACATGCTATCAGAAGGCAAGGCCAGTGGCTTGCTGAGATATAGATATGAAAATGTTGATCAACAAGGCGTTGACGAAAAAGCACACGCCTCTACATTGTTAACACGACTGAATTACACCAGCGGGACATTGCGCGGTGTCCGGGCGTTGTTGGAAGTCGATAATGTCACCCGTATCGGCAGCGACAACTACAACAGCACAGTCAACGGGATTAAGGACCACCCGGTGGTGGCTGACCCAACTGGCACAGAAGTCAATCAGGCCAATCTGCAACTCAATCAGGGCAAGTTGGCGTTTACCCTGGGCAGGCAGCGGATCAATCTGGATGACCAACGCTTTATTGGAGGTGTGGCATGGCGACAAAACGAACAAACGTTTGACGGATATCGCGCGCGCTATAAGGCCAGCGACGCTCTGACGTTTGATTATAGCTATGTGTACAACGTGAATCGTATTTTTGGCGAAAAAAGTGCCAAGAGCGATTTACCCGGCAGGCTCCATCTGGGCAATGTCGCTTATCAGGTCAGTCCCGCGTTCTCGGTATCGGGTTTTGCTTACCTGTTAGACTTTGAGCACAATGCGGCCATTTCAACGCGCACACTGGGTGTGCGGGTTGCGGGCAAAGCCTTTGATAACGTGAAGTACACATTGAGTTATGCCCAGCAACAGGACTATGGTGACAATCCAACAGATTTCAGCACCGACTATTTTCTGGCTCAGGTAAAAGGTAAGTTCAAAAAACTTGGCTGGACGATTGGTTATGAGTCACTGGGATCGGACAATGGTGTTGGCTTTAGTACGCCACTGGCCACGGCACACAAGTTTCAGGGCTTTGCCGATAAGTTTCTGGGCACCCCACCCAATGGCGTGGCAGACTGGTATGTTGGCGTCAATGGCATGGTATCTGGTGTAAAGCTGGGCGTGACTTACCACAAGTTTGACAGCGTGGAAAACAGCATTGATTACGGCAGTGAAATCGATTTTACGGCGGCGTATAAGGTCACAGATAAATGCAAGTTGTTGCTCAAATACGCCATGTACGATGCAGAGGCATTGGCCTCCGACACAGACAAGTTGTGGTTGGTGTTGGCACATAAATTCTGAATGCGCTGACACCATTACTATAAGATTCCCTGCAATATGTTGAGCCTCTTCGGAGGCTTTTTTTGTTTTTCGTTAGTTCCTGATTGCACTGAGTATCACTATTGATATCAAGGTGGTGGGTTGGGGTAGTCCGTATATATCTTAATAGGTAGTCAGCTGCGTATTTCCGCATGCTGCCACTTTATGACCAAAAATCCAAATAGGTAGGGGCGTTATTACGCGCATTTTACGGCCGGGAATTACTTGATTTACGTCAATTATTTTTGTGCAGATCGAGCCAGAATGGCTTGGAATCTACCGTATTGGAGAGAATTATGGCCAGTGAAAAATTTAATGTGTTTTCCATGAAGGGGAAAATGAAAGTTCTGCACTTAAGCTGGATTGCATTTTTTATTACCTTCTTAGTGTGGTTTAACTTTGCCCCTCTGTTGCAGGCCGTAAAGACGACCCTTGGACTCACTACCGAACAAATCAAGACACTTCTGATACTCAACGTTGCGTTAACTATCCCTGCGCGCGTTATTATTGGCATGCTCACGGACAAATACGGCCCGCGCATTGTCTACTCCAGCCTGCTTGTATTATGCTCTGTACCCTGTTTTATGTTTGCCTTTGCCGATAGCTTTTTACAGGCAGCGATTGCCCGTTTCTTGCTGGGCTTTATTGGTGCCGGTTTTGTGATTGGTATCCGCATGGTTTCTGAGTGGTTCCCACACAACGAACTAGGCACCGCTGAGGGCATTTACGGCGGCTGGGGTAACTTTGGTTCTGCGGCAGCAGCTTTTACTCTGCCAACGGTGGCATTGCTCTTTGGTGGTGACGATGGCTGGCGTTATGCCATTGGAATAACCGGGGTGATGAGCCTGGTTTATGGTTTTATTTACTACGCCAGTGTGACCAATACACCAAAAGGCTCGACCTATTTTCGGCCTAAAAACCTGGGGGCGATGGAAGTCACGTCTAAGGGCGATTTCTTTTTACTCTTGCTAATGAAAATACCTATGTATGCAGCCCTTGCACTGTTGGCCTGGAAACTGTCTCCCAATGGCGTAAACATGCTGGATGCAACTGTCGTAAATGCGACCTATGTTGCGTTGTGCCTGCTGTATCTGTTTGAAGTGAAAAAGGTGTGGTCGGTCAACAAAGGCGTATTTGAAAAAGAAGTCCCCGAGTTACACCGTTATAGCTTTAAGCAGGTCGCGGTACTGGATATTTTGTATTTTACCAATTTCGGCTCTGAGCTTGCTGTTGTGTCTATGTTGCCGCTGTTCTTTGCTGAGACCTTCTCGCTGGACCCGGTCATGGCCGGTATGGTGGCAGGTGCCTATGCATTTATGAACCTAATGTCTCGCCCCGCAGGTGGCTGGATCTCAGATAAATTTGGCCGTAAAACAACCTTGCTGATTTTAACCGCTGGCCTGGCAATGGGATATTTCTTAATGGGCATGGTGGATGCGCAATGGCCGTTATGGCTGGCAGTTGCCACAGCAATGGCGTGTTCTTTCTTTGTTCAGTCTGGCGAAGGCGCTGTGTTTGCAGTGGTACCGCTGATCAAACGTCGCCTAACCGGTCAGATCGCGGGTATGACAGGAGCTTATGGTAATGTGGGCGCGGTGACCTTTCTGACCGTTCTGTCTTTTGTTGACTATGCCACCTTCTTCTACGTTATTGCAGGTACCGCCATGATTGGATTTGTAACCTTGTTTTTTATGGATGAACCCAGAGGACAAATTGCAGAAGTGCGTGAAGACGGTACCGTTGAACTGATCGATGTATCACACAAAAAAGTTTAGCAATCTCCAGAACCAAAAAGCCAGTGCAAATGCACTGGCTTTTTTATGGGTAATGATTATACAGATTAAGATTCTGGCCTGAATACCTGGATCACAGCATCATCGCATGTCAGGTAAGGGCCTTCCAGCAGGTCAATACAGTAGGGCACAGCCGGGAATACCGCATCCAGACACTGTTTGATGGCCTTTGGTTTGCCCGGCAAGTTGATGATCAGTGCCTGATTGCGAATGCCGGCAGTCTGGCGGGATAAAATCGCGGTCGGAACATATTTTAAACTTTCCTGGCGCATCAGTTCGCCAAAGCCGGGCATCATCTTATCACAGACCGCTTCTGTTGCTTCGGGTGTGACGTCGCGTTTTGCCGGGCCTGTACCGCCGGTGGTGATGATTAATGCACAGCCTTCGTCATCGCTCAGTTTACGCAAAGCCTGCTCAATCAGTGGTTGTTCGTCTTCAACAAGAATACGCACAGCCTGCCACGGCGAAGAAAGATAGGCCGTGAGTGTGTCAATAATAGCGGGTCCGGAGAGATCCTCATACTGACCTCTGCTCGCACGGTCGCTTACCGTTAAAATACCAATTTTAGCTGTCATAGCCGCCCTTTAACATTCGTAAAAAAGCCAGTCTAGCAAAGAATATACAGTATGAAACTCCTCCAAAGTAGGTAGAAGCACCCACACAGTACACCCTTGCGCATGCACCTTTTTTGTTACCACTAAAGTGTCTTTTTTAACCGTGAGTAAGCTTGATTCAGATCAAGCGGGAGACTGGTCGGAATACACTGAAGTGCTATATATTGTGTTTTAAATTTGAAAAATAACTACATATGGTGTTTTGTGAATGTGTTTGAGCCGCAGATCTGTTTTCAGGAAGTGCCCAATGAGATAGCGTTGGGCTTTTTGTGTACCGGGTGCCAGATCGGTTGCCGGGGGTGTCACAGCCCACAGGTGTGGGATGCACAAAACGGCACGCCACTCACGGTTGCACGCTTTACCGGGCTGTTACACAAATACAGTGGGCTTATCACCTGTGTGGTGTTCTTTGGTGGTGAGTGGCAGGCACCGCTGTTGATCAAATTACTGCAACTTGCCAGACACGCTGGCCTGAAAACCTGCCTGTATACCGGGCAGCAGGCAGTGCCTGCGCCATTGCGAGCAGAGCTCACTTACCTGAAAACCGGCCCGTACATCCAGGCTTTAGGTGGCCTGGACAAGCCAAATACAAACCAACGTTTTATCGACGTGGCCTCCGGCCAGATCCTTAATGCACACTTTTCCAGGGAGTAATCTATGTCTGTGCTGACCCAGCATCAACTCGAAGAAAAACGCCGTTTTATAGGCAACTACTGTGCGGCGCACAATGCCGCCGACGGCTCCACCATGGACGCCAACGCCAATGTGACGCTCAAAAACATCGCCACCTTAGAATCTGAACTAATGAAAGACTATTTTATTCAGGTTAACCGGGCGCAGGTGGCGGCAAAAATCAAAGCGCTTTATGGCGATGCACTGGCACAGGAATATCAGCGTCAGATCACCGAACACGAGATCTATGTGCACGATGAAACCAGCCTGAAACCCTATTGCACGTCTGTTACTATGTACCCTTTTTTACTGGACGGGCTGACCCGCCTCGGCGGTGAGTCGAAGGCGCCGCAGCACCTGGAGTCATTCTGCGGTAGCTTTGTCAATCTGGTGTTTGCCATCAGTGCGCAATTTGCCGGTGCGGTTGCGACGGTCGAATTTTTGATCTACTTCGATTATTTTGCACGTAAAGATTACGGTGACGACTACCTATCAACACATAGCAAAAAGATTGAAAACCACCTGCAGCACGTGGTGTATGCGTTAAATCAGCCCGCCGCCGCACGGGGGTATCAAAGCGTATTTTGGAATATCTCTTTGTATGATCAGCCCTATTTTGAGGCCATGTTTGGTCACTTTGTGTTTCCTGATATGACCTCGCCGTGCTGGTCGTCGGTTAAAGCACTGCAACACTTTTTTCTTGACTGGTTTAACGCCGAGCGCAACAAAGCCATTTTAACATTTCCGGTGGTAACTGCCGCCATGTTGGTAAAAGCGGGCGAGCCAGTGGATACGGGATTTTCCAGTATGTGTGCTAAAAACCTCAGCGAAGGTGGGGCATTCTTTGTGTATCAGTCTGAGCATGCCGACTCGCTGGCGTCCTGCTGCCGGCTTCGTAATGAAATCAGCGATCACGGCTTTTCTTACAGTCTGGGAGCGGGTGGGGTGGCGACAGGCTCGGTGAATGTCATCACACTGAATATGAACCGATTGGTGCAGGACGGTCGGGATCTCGCCACTGAAGTCAAAAAAATACACCAATATCAGATAGCCTACCGCCAGTTGATGGAGGAGTATCAGGCCGCAGGATTGCTACCAGTGTACGATGCAGGCTTTATCTCTTTTGACAAGCAATTCCTGACCATTGGCATTAACGGACTGGTAGAAGCGGCCGAGTATCTCGGCATTGAGGTTGGTACTAATGAGCAGTACAACGCGTGGGTGCAGTCGCAACTCAAAGTGATTTATCAGTTAAACCGGACGGCGTCTGAAGAAACCGGGTATTTGTTCAATACCGAATTTGTACCCGCCGAAAACCTGGGCGTGAAGAATGCAAAATGGGATGCAAAAGATGGCTATGTTGTGCCGCGAGACTGCTACAACAGCTATTTTTACCGGGTAGAAGACGACACCCTCAATCATCTGGACAAGTTTATTTTGCACGGTAAGGCGCTGACCCAGTATCTGGATGGTGGCTCAGCATTGCATCTGAATCTACAAGAGCATTTAGACGAGCAGCAATACCTGCACCTGTTCGGGGTAGCCGCCAAAACCGGCTGCAACTATTTTTGTATTAATGTTAAAACCACCATCTGCAATGTCTGCGGACATATTGAAAAATCGACCCGAATGCACTGCACTGCCTGTGGTTCCATTGATGTTGATTTTGCTACCCGTGTGATAGGGTACTTAAAGCGTATTTCGGCTTTCAGCCAAGGCCGCAGAGTAGAGCATGAGTTCAGACATTATCATAGGCAACAGATTAAACGGCAACACAGTACAAGCAACGCCAGATAGCCAGTGAAAATAAAAAGAGCAGGCCGCAGGTAAACTTCGGCCTTTGTGCTGGAACGACTTTATGCGCGCTTAACTGGGTGGTTGAAACAAAATATCGTTCTCGAGGTGGATATGTGCTTTCAAATCAAAATAGAGAGCCTGTAAATCAGTATACAGTTTAGCCCAGCTGTTGCTGGCATCGGCAGGTGGTGCAAATTCATTAGTTAATTCCCTGAGGTATTCCAGCGATTTGGCATGATCAACATGCTCGGCTTCCATGACTGAGATAGGCCCACTCGGATAGATCCCTTTTTCCATCATTGGAAACAGGATCACTTCTTCTTTCATCATATGTTCTTCAAGATCAAACTGCATCCGAGTTAGCTGGGCTTCTAATTCGTGCGGAAAATTGGCGTGGTGGTCATGAGCTGTCGCCACTTTTTGCGTAAGCCGGATAGCGTCTGAGAATTGAACACGGTGCTTTTCGTGATAATTCTCAATAATATGGGCTATCAGCTCGTTGGCACTGACTTGTCGCCATCGCTCATAGCCACTGTCAGGGCCGGTACGCAAAAGAAACTCCAGCCGTTCAGTGACTTCGAACAACTTCAGTTTGCCGTTTAAGACGGCATCCTGCAGAGGTTGTTTTTTTTCCGTCCTATAATTAATTTGATAAGTCTCAAATAGCTCTGATGCGCCAGGTACGTTAACAGCGAGATCCTGAACTGAACGTTGTACTAGATTCATCATCTGCTCCTTTTTCAGAATTGTAGTGTGATTCTAGAGCAATCTGCGGTATTTGATATTCCCATTAAGGGGTAGGTGTAAATTGAATTGACAGAATCATTTATCCTGGTGCAACCTCCAGAATCGCTGATTTTGATGTCGCTTTTGTAAAAAGTAAAAAACGTACACACTTTTATTTGGTATGTACGTTTCATCAGCAAGTTTAAAACCTTGTATATATTGAACAGTATCTCAACCGTGAAAAGACGAGCTATATTACTGCAAACACTTAAAGAGCAGAGGTATTACCCGCCATTTTCATGTCACACACGTCTAATGCTGCACTTTAGGCGGGAAGTTCGCCAGGATCTCGGCAATGGTTTTATTAATAGACTCGGTTCGTTGCTCTGGTGTTTGCTTGGCGCGCAAACGGCTTTCTTTTGCACCGCGCCAGACTAACTGATTAGAAGTACGATCAATGATGTCAACCACCAGGGTGCCGACTTTATATTCCCGAGTGGTCGTGTGGTGATCAACACCCCAGCCCCAGTAGCTCCAACGTGCGCCATAACTGACCTTAAAGGTGTCTACTTCCAGCTTTTTATCCACTGCTACGTGGTAGTTGATTAGTATATCGGCAGCAGGTGCATCCACCAGCCTGAAGCCCTGTTTTGCCATTTGCTCGGTGATGGCGTTACGAATGCGCTTTTCCATCAGCCCGTTGATTTGGTAATTTTGCGGACGAGCTTTTAAGCTCGCTTCGGCTGACCAGGCATAGGTTTTATAGTTGGTAAATTCTACCGACTTGTCATAGTCCCAGTCTGGCGTTGTACCACAGGCACTGAGCATCAATAAACCGGCTACAATGGCGAAGGTTTTGGTGCTGGCAAGGTGCTTTTTGAGTTGGTTCAGCATGGCTTACTCCTTAAAAACATAAAATCTAACGCGTACCTTAGTATACGACAGTTAAAACGCTAAGATCATCACAAAAAAAGGGCACTAAAGTGTGCCCTGATTTTATCTTAACTGTGTTCGACTTCGATCCAGTCTTTTTCGTCAACCCAGTTCTGGCTGCCCTGATTGACGCTGCGGATTGGCACCAGATAGTCACAACTTATTTGCGGTTTAACCGACGCGAAAATTGGCACAAAGCCAAAGCTGAGGGCGGTTTCGATGATCGCCTTCTGGTTTTGCGGGTCAATGTCGGCCGCTTCATCAATGTAAATCGGAATACGATACATCGCCTGCTCCTGATCGGAAAGCAGGTAGCGAATAAACAACATACCACACAACAACTTTATGGTGATCCGTGTACCATTCGAACCGGCAGAGTCAATTTTATCAAAGTGCTCGGTATCGCCTGCGCGATTGACTACCTCAAAGCGGATATCAAACAGATCGGTCAGTGTCAGGCCTGCTTTGTCACTGGCCAACTTGATAATGTGATCTTTCGCCTTGTTAACGGCATTACTGTCGGCTGGCTGCTCGCTTAGTAAGTCAAAGCTCTCGCCTTGCTCGTACAAGTCGGAGGTTGCGATAATGGTATCGATACTCTCTACCAGCATTTTTCTTGGGATCACATTGATCTTAAACGCCTTAAGGTTCGAGATACGGTGCTGACTAATGCCCTTATTAAAACTGTTCATTTCCCGGCGCAGGCGATCTAAGTCTTCACGCAGGCCCTTAATGGTCGCTGCAACTTCAGTCAGGGCTACGCGGGCCTGACGCTCTACCGCATCGCGCTCATTGTCTATGTTGTGATAGGCGCTGATCAGCTTGGCGTATTTTGTCGCGTCGTCTGTTTCGTTGTCGAACTTGGTAATGCCGGCATTGTATATGTGCAAATAAGTATTGCGCACATTGACATCCAGGTTACGCAGTTCCTGACAGTCTTTGTTGAACTGGTGGATCACTTCCGCCAGGTTGTCAAAGTCCAGATTGATCTCGACCGGGTAGGGGGTTTGCTTACCGCTATATAAATCCAGCGTATGATCAATGCGCTCCGACTTCACTTGCTTGAGGCGATCGGCCTGACGCAGGATCAAATCTTGTTTGCTTTTGATAATAGAGCGGCGATCGGAAATGGAGCCTGCATTGCGCTGTACATCTTGCAGATAGTCGTCGACCTGCTCACGTTCGGCCTGCAGCTGATCTTGCAATGCCTGTTGTGCTTCTGCCGACTGCGCCATGGTCTGGAATTGCTCAAAGCGCTTCAGTGCCGCTTCGGTGGCCATCAGTTCATCGTACAGTGCATCACGCTCTTGCTGTTTTTCGGCCACATTGGCAGACACTTCGCGCTGTTGCTTCAGCTCCAGTAACGATTGCTGCAGAGCGTCTAACTTTGCCTGCAACTGGGCTTTGTTTTCGCCGCTTTGCATTTGTACTGGTGCCAGCTTTTTCAGCTTGATGGTGGCACCGGGTAGTTTAAGTTCGCCGCCTTTGACCGCCGCAGACAGCTGGGCCAGGAAATCACCGAAGGCATCGTCGTCACTGATCTCAACTTCGCCCTTACCTGTGGTAGCAAAAGACAAAATATCCGGGTTAAGAATACGAGAGATCTCTTCGACTTCTTTGAGTGACAGGTCTTCACGCATTCGGGTAAAGAGGTTGAACTCCAGATTTTTCATCTGCAGTTTCAGGCTCTTAACCTGCTTTTGTGTTTCGCCAATCCGATAGTCGAGAGTGTGCAGGCTCTGGCCCTGAGCACTGTTAATCGAGAACGACAGCTGTTCGTACTCTTTTTTCAGCAGTGTCAGGTTGGTTTTCAGCGTGGCATGATTGGTCAGCTCAAATTCGGATTTGAGTGCGTGATAGTCGGTAAACCATTGTTCAATCTGAGTTTGCTTACGTTCAATATCGCGAGACTGCTGCACATACAGCTGTTGCTTTTCTTCAAAATCGCGCTTTTCCTGCTCGATGTTTTCAAGCTGATCATTGAGCTCGCCAATTTGGCTCTGCTGATACTCATCAAACTCGACAATGGCTTTGTCAAGCTTAGGTGCATAGGCGGCAAGCTTGCCCTTGAGCGTCGCTTCGCCTTCGATCATTTGTTCCAGTGCAGCAATGGGTTCCTGCATAGACTCCAGTGCGTTCAGCTCACGGCGAGATCGGTTTACTTTATCAAACGCACGACGCCATACTTCATAGAAATCGACTTTGGAGTTAGACATATGACGTTCAAACACCTTGAGCATAAAGCGTTTTACATCATGGGCACCCAGTTTGTGCAGGTTCAGGATACGGCGGAAGATCTCTTTATATACTGCGGCATCCTGAACATTATTCAGCGGGATCATCTTGAGGTTGATGTCACCATCGTATGGCGTTGCTCCACCTGTCAATAATGCATTCAGCTCGGCCGCTTTTAACTCAACCGGGCTAAAACCTTTTTCCTGCAAGTGATTGAACAGTTTGGTGTACTTTATGATGCTTTTACCCTGGGTAAAGTCATCCAGGTTTAGCTTGCCGTTATAGCAAAAGAACTGGTGGGCATAGCCGGCAATTTTACCCAGGCCCGCGACGCCTATCACCACGTCGCCATGGGGCAGGTTGGCTTCAAGCAGGATATAAGACTGATCGCTCGAAAAGTAGAACTTGCGGGTTTCTTCTAGATCGTGACCATCCCATTCGGTCAGGCGTAAATCGTTGATCAGCGGAAACTGCAAGGCATTGATAACCGAACTTTTACCTGTGTTGTTCGGGGCACAGATAGATGCACTTTTATCGAGTGGGATCACACACTTGGCATAACCTGCGGTGTTGAGCAGGGCGAGTTTACTGAGACCATACAGCTTGTTCATACTTCATCCTCAAGTGTGTCGTAATTGTCTTCGTTCACTTCCATCAGCGCATCGATATAACGATAAACCGGCGCAAGCAGAGAAAAGCCTTGCTCTACTTCGCGGGCCAGTCCCAGGCGCACCATGCGCAGGCACACGTCTTTACGTAGATCTGAGCCTGAGAAAATCTCCAGCTGATCAAACAGGTGCTTGTTAAGCTGTACCAGAGTCTGCATCAGCTCCAGGTCTAATACTTCGTCAAACAGGGCGCGCAAAGGATCTTTACCCTGGTTGGCGAAATGCTCGATCAAGATAAATACGGTCAGCGCGATGGCCCGGGAGATCTTACCCATGTTGGGGGTGCTTTCGTCGCTGGCCAGATAATAAAAGCCACGACTATCGTGTTGCAGGTCGTGGCCAAGCGCGCTGAACAGCGCCTGGTAAGACTCAATGTGCTGGTCCAGTTCCTGCCACTGTGTGGTGTCCTGTTCGCTGATGTGGTAGCCACTGACCAATTTCTTATTGATCGCCTGTAACTGGCTAAGTTCGTCTAGATTAATCTGTGTCATGGTGATTACTAATTGTGGTTATCTGTTTGCTTGTCCGTTGCACTGAACGGATAAAGTCGAATGCGGGTGTTGGCGATTTGCATCGTTTGCTGTTGCTCATCCTGGGCGATGTCCAGTTCAGGGTCGCTGATCAGCTTTTGGTACAGGAACAGCATTTCATCGGCTTCCAGAGCCGGGTATTGTTCGTTCAGGAAGCCAAGCAGGGCGGTGCGCTTTTTGCCAGACCCTTTAAACGATTTACGCACATCCGAATAGTCGGGAATGTTGGGGCTCTGATAAGCTGGCACATCCTGCTGATCGGGTAGCTGATATTCTTCGTGTTCAAACTCGCTGAGGCTGGCCATATAAGCCACCATATGGCGCTGCTGGCCGAGGCTGAAACGCTGAATGTCTGAGACAAAATGCGGCTGTACCGGTGCGAGCATACGATCAACGCCATTTTTACGGATCAGGCCTAATACCTTCGCCGCCTGGCGAGTGATAAGCGTGTTGCGTCTGAGCTCTTCACGCAGTGGCATCAGCATATCGGCACTTTTACCTAAACTTTCACGACCGATCAGATGCATATCGAGGATCCGGGTACGCAGTTGTTCAAGCATACGTTTGTCTTGTGCACCCCGGCCCAGTTGCTCAATTTGCGCAATTTGTTCACTGATCTGATGCTCTATGGTGGTGAAACAGGCCTGAAAGGGGCCATGAATATCCACCATTTCCAGCATCGGCTCGATGTATTCATCAAATGCTTCAATGACCGCGCGATAGCGTTTTTGCAAAGACAGGTTACCCTGATCGGACTTTGCTTGTTCAACCAGGTTCATGATGGCGCTTTCATTATGGTGGTAGAGTTTGACGATTTTACGTACCCGTTCATCCATAATGCGACTGAAACGGCGCAGTTCACTGTGGTCGCCCTCATCACCGGCTTGCGCTAAGCGTTCGCCCAGACGTTGCAGATCTTTGACTAATACTGTGATCTCTTCGGCAAGGCCAAGATGTTCTTCTTGTAACAAAAAGCTGGCAAAGTCGGCCACGGCACGGTTAATTTCGAGCTGTGACGATTTGGCCAGAGGAATAATAATTTCCTGATTGAGCAAGCGATTGGTTTCTTTATAGATGCGTTCACTTGACCAGTTGGGATTTTTTAGTTTGATGATGTTTTGCACATCTTTGAGGCTGAAATCGGCCATCTTAAAGCGTTTAAAAAGCAGCTCCAGGACGCCCCAGTGTTCATTCAGCGTATTTAATACTTTTTTGGCTGGGATCATAGCTTTCCAGTGTGTATCAATTTTGTGACGGTATCAGGTAAGAAAATTGTCATAATGTGTAACTACTCGTGGCACAGAATGCGGCTAAGTGATAGACTCCGCGCCGATTACGTTACCCTTCACAATTTTTACTTTTAATTACAGGTTGTTTACGCGTATGGTCACGCCCATTATCCTAACCCTGATAGCGGTCGCATTTGTGCTTATCGTTATAGAGGATATTATCCATGTAAACAAGGCCAAAACGACCCTTTTTTTTGGCACTTTATGTTGGATTATCCTATTTATCTCTCCGATCCATGGCGAAAGCTCAGAAACTATACAACATCAGCTCGATCACAACATACTTGAAATCGCTACCTTGTGGTTATTCCTGATGGCGGCGATGACTTTTGTTGCCTATCTGAACTCCAAAGGTTTTATTCAAAACATTGTCCATCGGGTGATGCCTACCCAGATCAGTGAACGCAAAATGATGTTCCTGGTGGGTGGATTTGCTTTCTTGTTTTCTTCGATTTCAGACAATATTACCGCAACGCTTATCTCGCTGGCCGTAGTGATGTCGCTGAAACTCGATCCGAAGAAACTTATCAAGTATGCCACATTGATCATCTTTAGTGTTAACTCGGGCGGTGTGTCTTTGATCACCGGTGATGTGACCACACTGATGATTTTTCTGGCTGGTAAGGTGACCATTCCGGACTTACTATTGCTGGTAGTCCCTTCCATTGTCAGCGTACTCTTGCTGGCGACGCTGTTGTCCATGGGCATGAAAGACCAGCTGGTATTTGAAAAGCAAGCGCTACGCAGAATAGAGAAAACGGACATCACGATTGCGGTGATCTTTATGACGACCGTACTCACCACGCTGTTTCTGAGCGTGCAATATCAGGTTCCTCCTATGCTGACTTTCCTGTGTGGCCTGTCGGTGATGTTTTTGATGGCCCAGTTTTTGATGCGCAAGAAAGACGTTAATAAAAAGATCATCGATTATATTCGTGAAATTGAGTACGACACCTTGCTGTTTTTTGTGGGTGTACTTCTGCTGGTTGGGGCGCTAAAAGAGGTGGGTGTCCTGAATATGTTTACTCAATTATATGAATTCATCGACCCTCAGTACGCCAGCTATCTGGTCGGCCTGATGAGTGCCGCGGTTGATAACGTACCACTGACGGCCGCTTTGCTCAAAGCAGACATCGTTATGAGCCCGCAGCAATGGCTGACCTTTACCTATGCGACGGGTGTAGGCGGCTCTATGCTGATCATCGGCTCGGCGGCAGGGATCATAGCAATGAGTAAAGTAAAGGCTCTAACATTTACGAGTTACTTAAGAATGAGCCTGTATTTGTTAATTGCCTACACGGCAGGTTATGCCGGTGCTTTCTTTATGGGGCAATTTATTTAATCTTTGATGACAGGGTCAATTTTATACTTGACACCTAGACGTCTAAAAGATACCTTTTTCAAGCCCGCTCAAAATGCGGGCTTTTATTTTGCCGGGATTCAGTTAAATTCCGGCAAAATAAGCAGAAGAGGCGCGATGCTTAGGTAGCTGATGTGAGGTGACGATAACCCGTGACCATCAGTGAGGGAGGTACTCGCCGAGGAAAACCATGCTACGTCGGCATGATTTTTCGGTCCTGGAGGTTGAATCCTCGGGACTGTCACCGTTTTCAGGTGGAGAGCTTCTGGCAGAGGTCATTTCTTTATGGTTAGTCCATCCTATTGCCAAGTTCTCCTTATTGATGTTGATCGCCGTGTGTGATCCCAAGGAGATAAAATGAATTCCCAGTATGTCGTTGCTAAATTTGGCGGCACCAGTGTTGCAAACTTCGAAGCCATGCAGCGATGCGCCGCAATTATCCATGACAACCCCGATGTTCGTGTGGTCGTCGTCAGTGCCAGCGCTGGTGTGACGAATCACCTGGTGACTCTGACGCAACAAAAAGTCGATGCGGCTGAGCGCGAGGCGCTGTTTCAGTCTGTGATGGAGATCCAGCAGGACATTCTGGCATGTCTGACACTCGATGCAGATCTGGAAGTGGGTTTTAACGAAACAAAGGACGCTTTTTACGCGCTGGCTCAATTACCCGCACTGGACGCACAACAATGTGACGAGATGCTGAGCTTCGGAGAGCGATTTTCTTCTTACCTATTCACTCAGGTACTCAGAAATTTAGGCGTTGCCAGTAGCCGTTTTGATGTACGTCAGGTGCTGAAAACTGACCGCCAGTTTGGTAAAGCCGTACCAGATGTGGCTGCAACGCGTGACGCAGCCTCGGCCCATCTGACGCCGCTACTGGCAGAGCAGGTGGTGGTGACTCAGGGCTTTATTGGTAGTGACAATCAGGGCCAAACCACCACATTAGGGCGGGGCGGCTCGGATTATAGTGCGGCACTACTTGCCGAGGCAATTGAGGCGCAAAGCGTACACATCTGGACTGATGTTGTGGGTATCTTCAGCACCGATCCACGTCTATGTCACAAAGCGCGGCCGATTGCCCGGCTAAGCTTCGATGAAGCCGCTGAAATGGCCACTTTTGGGGCTAAAGTATTGCACCCGGCTACTATCTTGCCGGCCAGTCGCAGTGGCATTTCGGTGTTTGTTGGCTCGAGCAGAGATCCCCATGCCGGTGGCACCTGGATTGAAAAGAATAACCGTTCTGAGCCGGGTATTCGCGCGGTCACACAGCGCAAGAACCAAATCTTGCTGACCCTGAAAAGCCCCGAAATGCTGTTAGCCAGTGGTTTTCTGGCACGCATCTTCACTATTTTAAGTGCACACAATATCTCGGTTGACCTGGTTACTACCTCGGAGATCAGCGTTGCCTTGACGCTCGACAATGCTCCTAACGCCACGCGCCCGGAGCTGGCGCAGGCTTGTCTGGATGAGCTGGGTGAGTTTTGTCAGGTCAGTGTTGAGAACAATCTCACCCTGGTGGCCATGATTGGCTCTGAAATTCAGTTGCGCCATGGCGAAGCAAGCCTGATGCAGGTACTGGCAGATTTTAATATTCGCTTGATCTGCCACGGGGCGAGTCGTCATAACCTGTGCTTCCTGGTTGAACAAACCGAATCGGACGCTGTGGTTCAGGCTATTCACAGCCGTTTACTTGAAGCCGCATAAACCTGGCGTATGCCAAGTCTGACTGGACACATTATCAGGAGCGGGTAATACTCGCTCTGAGACCAAATTTACTTACTCACAGGTGTGTCCATGGAATATCAGGAAATTTATCAGTTCTGGTTTGTTGAATGTCAGGAGCAGGACTGGTGGCAAAAATCGACCCAGTTTGATAACCAAATTACAGCCAGATTTGCACAGTTACACCAGCAGGCCACGGCTGGGGAGCTAGCCGAGTGGCGCAAAACTGCGGTCGGGGCGCTGTGTGAGATCATTGTACTGGATCAGTTTTCCCGCAATATGTTCCGTGATACACCCGCTGCCTTTGCCAGCGACCCATTGGCATTGTGCCTGGCACAACATGCCATTGAAAAGGGCTTTGATCAACAGCTGGAGAAAACCCAGCGTACTTTTATGTATTTGCCTTATATGCACAGCGAAAGCCTTAAAGTACATCAGCAGGCGGATGCTTTGTTTAAACCGCTACCAAATTATGAGTTTGAATTGGCGCACAAAAAGATCATTGAGCAGTTTGGCCGCTACCCCCATCGCAACGCTATTTTAGGGCGGGCATCGAGTGATGAGGAGCTGGCTTTTTTAAAGACGCCCGGCTCGAGCTTTTGAGTATAGTTTGGCAGCCTGTCAAAGCAGTCCATCATGCAGATTTTTGGGTGTGGCACTGCGTCGATTTGCAAGGGTAAGCACCTGACGTTTCAGGTTGTTCCGATTTGCTCTCACTGACACTCGCATTTTGTTTACAAGTGCGTATAATCGCCATTCTACAACAATAATTAACTTGGCATTCGATTATGGCTCAAGTGCGTGAAGGTTTTCAAAGCCGTCTGGGCTTTGTGTTAGCGGCAGCCGGTGCGGCAGTCGGACTTGGTAATATTTGGGGGTTTCCCACTCAGGCAGCGAACCACGGTGGTGGGGCGTTTCTGCTGGTCTATTTTATCGTTATTTTCTTACTGGCATTACCGGCTTTGTACACCGAGTTGTATTTGGGCCATCAGGCACAGGCCAACCCGGTTAAAGCATTGAAACAAGCCTGGCAGGAAAAGCAGCCTAAAATTGGTGCATCTGCGGGTTACATCGGCCTTGCCGGTGCCATTGTGATGCTCAGTTTCTATTCTATTGTAGCCGGCTGGATGTTGGCACATTCGCTCGAGCCGCTTGCACGTTTAGTTGGCTGGAATGAAGCCAGCGCTTTTCTGTCCGGTGATTCGACCTTACGGAATTTTATCTTTACCCCACTGATGCTGTTGCTGACGGCCGGCATTATTTTACAAGGGGTGAAGTCGGGAATTGAAACCTGGTCACGTCGACTTATGCCAGTGCTACTTATGCTGTTGGTGGCGCTGATTGCGTATATGGGGACGTTAGAAGGTGCTGCTGCCGGGTTTAAAGCGTACCTTGTGCCTGATTTTAGCAAAATTGGCGATCCTGAATTGATCATTGCTGCCATGGGTCAGGCGTTTTTCTCATTGTCTCTGGGGGTTGGCTGTATGATGATTTATGGCTCTTACCTGAGACCAAATGAGAACCTACCAAAACTGACCTTTAGCGTTGCGATGTTGGATACCGGTGTGGCGTTTCTGGCAGGGCTTTTGATCATTCCGGCTTTGTTTATTGCCCAGAATAATGGTGTGGAAGTTTTCCAAAATGGCAAACTGGTTGGTGAGGGCAGGCTTATCTTTGCCATTCTGCCTGAGTTGTTTGAAACCATGGGCGAGATAGGTTTGTTCGTCGGACTGACGTTCTTTGTGCTGATGTCGATAGCCTCACTGACATCCACGATTTCATCAACCGAAATCCCGGTGTCGTTCCTGGTTGAAAATCATGGCTTTAAGCGTGGTCAGGCAACCTGGCTGGTGACCTTTGTGCTGTTGATAAGCTCAGGCGCTATTATCCTCAATTTCGACTGGCTGTTTGGCTTGGTGATCCAGATTCTAACTCATTACCAGTTACCACTGATGGGCTTGTTCTATTTTATCACGGTAGGCTGGGTATGGCGTCGTGGTAACCAGCTGGCACTGGAATGCAGTGGCAAGATGTACTGGTTTGCCCAGTATGTACGCTTTGTCTGCCCGGTGTTGATGACAGCCGTTTTTGCTAATGTGGCTTTCTTTAAGTAACAGCAGTAGCCTGAATGCAGAAAGCCTGGCGATGCCAGGCTTTTTGTTGATGTAAATCAAACCTGGTTTTCCAGCGCTTGTCCCGTGCGAATGGCGTTGAGGTTAGTCACTGTGGTATGGGCGATTTCGCTTAAGGCTTCCTTGGTGAAAAAGCCCTGATGACCGGTGATAAGTACGTTCTGGAAGCTTGCCAGTCGCATAAAGACATCGTCCTGTATGACTTCATCGCTGCGGTTTTTAAAGAACAGCTCTGACTCCTGTTCATATACGTCCAGGCCAAGATAGCCGAGCTTTCTGGATTTTAGCGCGCGGATACAGGCTTTGCTATCTACCAGCGCACCGCGGCTGGTGTTGATCAGCATCACGCCTTGCTTCATTTTGTCAAAAGCCGCGTCGTCGATCAGATGGTGGGTGGCTTCGGTCAGTGGGCAGTGCAGGGTGATAATGTCGCTTTGCTCAAGCAGCATATCCAGAGAAACCTGAGTATAAGAGCCTTCTCCAATGTTCGGGTCGTACACCAGCACGTGGGCGCCGAAGCCATTGAGAATAGCAACCAGTGCCTGGCCTATTTTACCACAGCCAATGATACCGACGGTTTTGTTGTGCAGGTTAAAGCCCAGTAAACCGTTGAGATCAAAATTATCTTCTCGTACCCGGTTGTAGGCTTTATGAGTTTTACGGCTCAGTGTCAGCATCAGGGCAATACAATGCTCGGCCACGGCTTCAGGGCTGTAGGCTGGCACACGTACGACTTTAATGCCCAAGGCGTGGGCCGCTTCGATATCGACATTGTTAAAGCCTGCACAACGCAGTGCGACACTCTGAACGCCCAGCTCAGCGAGTTCGGCCAGCACGTTGGCATCAACCTGATCGTTCACAAACACACAAATGGCATCAAACCCTTGCGCCAGTGCAACGGTTTTATCGTTCAGTGCTTGCTCAAAAAACTCAAACTCAATATCAGGAAACTGGGTAAGTGCATGCTCAAAAAATGGCAGCTCATACTTTTGCGAACTGAATAGGGCGACTCTCATTGGACACTTGACTCTCTATAATCGATTTTAAGGTTTCGGGTTTTGTCCTGGGTGCATAACGGGACAATAAAACGCCCTCTGAGTTTACTAAAAACTTAGTAAAATTCCATTTAATCGCGCGGTTTTGCGCTATTCCTCTGGTATTTACCTTGAGGTAATTAAAGAGAGGATGGGCATCTGGGCCATTGACCAGTACTTTTTCTGAGATATGAAAACTGAGATTAAAATGCGACTGATAAAACTCTCTGAGCATTTCGTTTTCCAGCGGTTCATTACGGCCAAATTGATGGCAGGGAAAGGCAATGATTTCGAGTCCCATCGGGTGGTACTTTTTATAGAGCTTTTCCAGTGCACTGAGTTGAGGGGCAAAGCTACACTTGCTGGCGATATTGACAATCAATACGGGTCTGCCTTGCAAGGATCTGAGTGTCAGCGTCTCGCCATTCAGTAGTTTCACGCTGAAACGATATATGTTCTCCATCCTGTCAGGCTCCTTGATGTTTTTTCTTTTTAATCAATTGATTCATAGCTGGTATTTTTCATTTGCCATGCTTAGATGGCTCAGGTATAACAACTCCATCTTTCTAGCTTAACAGCCAAATAGGACAAATTTATGTCAGTCAAAGTCGCATTCATCGGATTGGGGGTGATGGGATACCCCATGGCCGGCCACTTACAACAAGCAGGTCACCAGGTCACTGTATACAACCGCACGACCGCTAAAGCACAGCGCTGGGCCGGGCAGTATCAGGGAACATATGCCCCGACACCTAAGGAGGCCGTAGCTGGTGCAGAATTGGTTTTCATGTGTGTAGGTAATGACGACGATCTCAGATCTGTGGTGTACGGTGAAGAGGGCGTTTTGGCGGGGATGGCTGAAAATACAGTATTGATTGACCATACGACCACGTCTGCAAAAGTAGCGCGTGAGGTTGCCGAGCGTGCAGCTGCTCAAAACGTGGCGTTCCTGGATGCGCCTGTATCGGGTGGTCAGGCTGGCGCAGAAAATGGCGTACTGACGGTCATGGTGGGTGGTGAGCCAGAAGTCTTTGCTCGTGTCCAGCCTGTTATGGCGGCATTTAGCCGTTTTAGCCAGTTATTGGGTGAAGTGGGTTCTGGCCAGCTGTGTAAAATGGTGAATCAAATCTGTATCGCAGGAGTGGTGCAGGGGCTGGCTGAAGGGCTGCACTTTGCCAAACAGGCAGGACTGGATGGTGAAAAAGTGGTAGAGACCATTGCCAAGGGGGCTGCAGGGTCATGGCAGATGGAAAACCGCTATAAAACCATGCTTGCTGGTGAATATGATTTTGGTTTTGCCGTCGACTGGATGCGTAAGGATTTGGGTATTGCACTGGACGAAGCGCGCAGCAATGGGTCTTCACTGTCACTGACCGCTATGGTTGATCAGTATTATGCGGATGTACAGGCGCTGGGGGGCGGTCGCTTCGATACTTCCAGTTTGTTGGCTCGCCTGGATGCAATTCACGACAAAAAATAGTTTATTTATTGGACATTAAAAAAGGCAGGGCGCTCAGGCGACCTGCCTTTTTTGTTTATGTGTTCAGTTAAGCTTTTTTAGACAGCTTTTCCAAATCCATGTTTTCTTCCAGATCTTTGGCGGCATCGGCGTCATTAAACACATCAATATCCAGCTCGCCTTCTGACTTAGCGACCACACAGGTGACCATACAGTCGCCGGTCACATTCACCGCGGTACGAGTCATATCCAGCAGTCGGTCTACGCCCATAATGATGGCAATCCCTTCAACCGGCAGGCCAACCTGGTTCAGAACCATGGCTAACATAATCAGACCAACGCCTGGCACGCCTGCGGTACCAACTGAGGCAAGTGTGGCAGTCAGAATAACCATCAGATAGTCGCTCACAGTTAGATCAACAGCGAATACTTGTGCAATAAACACGGTTGCCACACCCTGCATAATGGCGGTGCCATCCATGTTGATGGTTGCGCCCAGTGGGACTGTGAAAGAGGCCACAGAGTTATGTGCACCAAGTTTTTTCGTCGCGGTTTCTAATGTTACTGGCATAGTAGCACTTGAACTTGAGGTACTGAATGCAAACATACACGCATCTTTCATCTTGGCCAGGAAAGTAAGCGGGCTCAGACCTGTCAGCACTTTAAGCAAAATACTGTAATTAACAAAGGCGTGGATCAGCAAGGCAGCAACCACCACCAGGAAGTACTTACCAAGTTCTACAATCAGGTCCATTTCAATGGTGGTGAACAACTTGGCCATCAGACAGAATACACCGTAAGGGGCCAGGTTCATCAGCAAGGTAACCAGCTTGAGTACCACAGTGTTCAAATCTTCAAACACCTTGGCACAACGTTTACCCGCATCGCCACTCAACGCCATGGCAATACCAAACAGCAGAGCAAAGACAATCACCTGGAGCATCTTACCGCTGGCCATTGCATTGATAGGGTTGGTCGGGAACATGCTAATAATGACCTGTGCCAGCGTAGGTGCTTGCTGTGCATCGAAGGTCGCCGTAGTCGGAATTGCGACGCCTCCACCCGGGCTAACCAGCAGGGCAAGAGAAATAGCCACAGTAATAGCGATGGCAGTGGTAGAGAGGTAAAGCAAAATGGACTTACCACCCAGACGACCCAGCTTCTTAGGATCGCTCAGGCTACAGGTACCGACCACCAGAGAAATAAA
Source organism: Pseudoalteromonas sp. AWH4_217 (assembly GCF_056161105.1). Classification (NCBI taxonomy): domain Bacteria; kingdom Pseudomonadati; phylum Pseudomonadota; class Gammaproteobacteria; order Alteromonadales; family Pseudoalteromonadaceae; genus Pseudoalteromonas; species Pseudoalteromonas sp. AWH4_217. Next base: position 176,466 of record NZ_JBSWYM010000010.1, read on the forward strand.
GACCAAAGGAACAACCAGCATTTTCAAACTGGCGATAAAAATCTGCCCACCGATGTGGAACAGCCCGTCTACGAAAAAGCCTTTGATTGGCAAATCGAACAGGCCCAGAGGAATCGCAACTTCGGGCTTATCGCCCAGAATGGTTTGTATCAACAGACCCAGAATAACACCCAAAACCATGCCCAGCATGATACGGGTAGTTAGGCTCATTTTTTTGTTTTGTGACATAGCCTTTGACATCGTCCTAACACTTACATTTTACAAAATCGCTATAGCCTAACAGGATAGTTGAATATGAACAGAAAAAATCGATGACAGCCGCTAAAAATTTGTGATTTTACATCCACAATTGGGTTAACATGGTGAAAATAACTCAAAATTATTAGATTGCTAGGGAGAATCGAAAATGTCTCTGATGCGCTGGTTTAGTATTACTTTGCTCAGTTTGCTGATGATCGCCTGTGGTGGCGGTGGTTCGATTGAAAAAGACACCTCGGGAGGTGGCGGTACAAATACAGATTATGAACTGGTACTGAGTACAAGTTCAGCAAGTGGCGGAAGCCTCAGTATCAGTAACCCCATCACAATCACAGCAAAGCTCACCAATGATGGCGCACCCGTTGCCAATAATCTGGTTAAATTTACTAATGACGAGTTTTCTGACTTCGCCTCTGTGAGTTCACAACTTACCGACAGCAATGGTGAAGCGAAAGTGACGATTATCGCCAATCGGTTAGGCGGGGCGGGTACCATTTCAGCCACTGCGGACGTGGGTGAAAATACCGTCAGTGGTTCAGTACCTTATGCCGCGGCTGGTGATGGTGGTATCCAAATCGCGATGACGATTACCGGCTCAGATGGTCAGCCGATCAATGCGACTAATCCAATTAGCGGTACAGAGATTGCGACAGTCACCGCAATCCTAACCGACAATGGCACACCTTTGAATGGACAGGTACTTGAGTTTTCTAAAGAGGCCGACAGCGAAGATCTACTTGTTACGAATGGCAACTCAAATGTACAGACTGACGCCAATGGTGCGGCACGTTTACTTGTCCAGGCAACGGACAAAGTGGGAGCGGGCTATGTTCAGGTTACCTATAACGAAGACATCAACGCCCGTATCGGATTCGAGTCAGCAGGTAACCCCTTTTACGATAAAGAGGTTTACGACCTGCGCGTGCAATTGGTTAACGCTGCTGAGCAAGCTTCCAGTGACCTGTCACTGGCTAATCCGTTGACGGCACAAATTCAGCTCACTTTGAATGAACAGCCTGTTGCAAACGCTGAAATCGCGGTTTCTGTTGAAGCCAGCGCGCGCTTTGCAAAGCCAACCGAGTCAGTCAGAACAGATGCGAATGGTCAGGCAGAAATTCAAATTTTCGCGACAGAAACAGCGACGGTTGATCAACAACTTGATGCGTTTACGGCAACTTACTCAGTGTCCGGTGATGAAGCAGCCAGAACCGTTGCCAGCTACGTTGGCGCGGGAGATGGTGGTCTGCAAATGACGGTCTCCGTGGTTGACTCTGCCGGAAATGCAATCACCAAAGAAAACCCCCTACTTATGGAAAGAGAGGGGACAGTAGAAGTGAACCTCACACGAGATGGCGCGCCTGTCGCAAATGAGCTGGTTACTGTGGGTGAGTTAGTAAGATCAGTGATAGATGACGAAGCTGCACTTACTAATGACGACGGTGATGCGATTTTTAAACTCACTGTGAATAACTCCAAAGGTTGGGAGGAGTTTGATGTATCATACGCCGGGCGAGCGTTAGCAACAGGCAGATATTACTCTCAGGGCATTGTAGCGGGTGAAGGAATACAACTTTTAGTCAGCGTCGTCGACGATCAGAACAATGCCATTAACCAGGAAAACCCTCTCAAACCAGGTACGGTCACACGAGTGGTCGCAACCTTGACTAAAGACGGTGATCCAATTAAAAACGAGTTGGTGACCATTTCCGGAGGCACTAAGGCGGTTACTGCCCCTTCTGATGGTGTGACGATCACTGATGACAATGGCGAGGCCGTTGTTACACTTATTCCAAATAAAATCATCGGGTGGGATCAGGTTTCTGCCTCCTATGGCAGTGGTGGTGCCGCTGTGACAGAAGTGGCGAGATACTACTCTGACGGTGACGAAGATTTTGGCGAAAGCGGTTACAAACTGCTTATTTCAAGTTCGAATGCACAAGGCGCGTCAAATTCAGTGTCCGCTGCCTCACCCCTGACGCTGTCGGTTAACTTAACACTAGACAGTGATGCAGAAGAAAATGCGCGCATCCAGTTTACCGTTGATCAGTATGCTGACCTGGAAGACCCATTCTCAGGTGATATAGTAAAAACTTACTCGACGCTCACAGACAATACCGGTAACACGAGTATCAGACTTGTAGATAATTCTACTTCTGGCGCGGGGTCAGTAACCGTGTCATTTATTGAAAACGATGCCGTGGTAGTGTCTAGTCGCCTTAACTTTATTAGTGCCGGTGATGGTGGCATCAAGCTATCTGATATTTCTCTTGTTAATTCATCTGATCGTGATCAGAATATTGATGCAAGCACACCGCTTAACGACCAAACAACGGGTATTGCGATTGTTACACTGACTCAAAATGGTGTGCCTCTGGCTAACAAGCCAGTGTTATTCACGACGGATAGCCTGGCAACCCTGAACCCGGCCAGCGGCTTAGTTCAGACTAACGCAAGTGGTGTTGCAGAAATAACGGTATTGCCTACCGTAACATCTGGTTTGGGGCGTATAAATGTTGCTTATGAATTAAATGGGGTCACGTATACAAGCGATGAGCCTAAATACTTTAACTCTGCCGGTGCGAGTAATCAAAATGAAGGGGACTACAACATTCAAGTTAGGCTACTGACTGAGTGCAATTCAAATTGGGATGCAGACAGAGAAACGGTGAAATTGAATCCGTCTGACCCGTCAACCAACTGTAATAGCATTACCAATCTGGAGTCGACAGAGATCCCCGATATTTATGTCAGTATCACTGAACGTCAGGATACTTCGAAAAACATTGCTAATGCGATCGTAGATATCACAACCAGCGTAGGCCAGGTGTTACCTTCTTCTGGCAGGGTATTAACCGATAGCCAAGGCGTTGCGCTACTTAAGTTTCAACCGGGCAATGGTAGTGGCGCGGGCACCATTACGGCATCGTACAACGGAGAAACCGGCTCCCGTAACTTCTCTATTGGCCTGCAGAGTCTGTATTTAGACTTATCTGCGCCCCATGGTACCGACGAAGCCACGGCACTTAAATCTGGTGGCTCTATGGTCATTACCGCCAGTGTCTATTCGGATGAAGCAAAGCAAAACCCGTATACACTGCCTGTTGATGTAGAATTTAGTTCGACCTGTGCTGATGAAGGCACAGCAACAATTGATTCACAGGTGAGGTCTATCAATGGCGTTGCCAGTTCAACGTTCAGAGCAAACGGTTGTAATGGTCTTGACACTGTGGTGGCGACGATTACATCTGGTGGCGGTGTAAATCAACCTGAGTCCATTCAATTCAGAGTATTGGAGGCTGAAGCCCAGGCTATTGCTTTTGTTTCTGCATCTAACGCGTTTATCGGTTTACCTCCTGGTATTGGGGGAGTGCCAACAACTTCTGTTCTAAAATTTAAGCTGACAGATACAGATAGTTTGCCATTAAAGCAAAAGCGGATGGACTTTAAGGTCTCAGATCAATCCGGTGAAGCTTTGCTCGTAAACTATAGTAGCAGCACTGATAATGAAGGGGTTGCGCAAACCACTATCACATCAGGGATAGTGCCGGGCGCTCTGGTCGTTGAAGCCTGCTATGTCAAAGATGAGCTGTATAAAGACCTGCCGGATGGACAAAATGTAACGTGCTGGCAGTCGCAAATCGATCTCTGTGCTTCTCTCTCTGAATCTGAACTCGACGAAGGAAAGTTTGGCTGTGTCAAAGATGAAACATTGACCCTTATTCCAATCGCGGACCAAATCAATGCGGTGTCTTCTGGCGTTATCTTGTCATCAGGTGTGCCTGATCAAAACAGTTTCGACGCCGCACCGACTAAGAATAACCTTAATGCATTGAACAATATCGGTGTAACAACGGATATCCATGTGTATTTTGGCGACCAGTTCAATCAGTTGTCGGGTGATAATATCGTTGCCAATGTGCTCGCAGAAGCGGGTGTTGTTGGTGCCATTGGCGGACCAGCAAGTAGCACATATGAATGTCAGGCTGTTGACGGCTTGTGTGTTGTTCAATGGAGACGCCAGGGAGATATTCCGTTTAGTGACACAAAATGGGGGAATACCCTCGATAGGGTTTGTGATACATATTTTGGACAGACTGCACCATGTATTGGCGGGTACCCCGCGAACAACTTAGATGGCAATCCGATAGTGCGAGGGGGTAGAGTATCTATTCTCGTTACTGCCAAGGGCCAGGAGAGCTTTGTTGATAAACCCAGTTCAGATGGAATAGAAAGAAGAAATGGTCGATTCGATCAGGGGGAATTCTATACCGCATTCGATTTGCCAGAAGCCTTTATTGATAATAATGAAGACGGCAAGTTCAGAAACTGTGACGAAAATGGGGAGAACTGCCAACCGGTGAGCTGTGACCTGCCTTCTCAAGATTGTGAACCGGGTAACAGCACTGGCGGGCATTTCGAAACCTTTAGTGATATCAACAACAACGGCGTATATGACAAAGCTGATGGTATTTATAACGGCCTGTTATGCTCTGAAGAGGCGATGAACGCTGATGGTGGTCCGTATTGTACAAGAGACTTAATAGAAGTACGTAAGACGTTTGAAATTGTCTTGTCGGGTAACATACCTTATGTCAGATTTGCGGTTCCCAAGACATATATGAATCCCGCCTACGCAACGGATCCGGTTGCTAACCCCGTCAGTTGTGATGGGACATCTGAGGCTTTGCTTATTGGGTTGGCGTCTCTCGAAGATTCGAATAGTGCTGATTACTGTGATATCGAACAAATAGACCTTACTCATGCTAACGTTGGTGCAACCACTTTTATTCCCGTACATATTTTCTATTCGGATATTAACGGCAACACGTTACCGGCTGGCACCACTATCACCATTACAACAAACAATGGTGAAGTCGGTGTGGGTAGCCTGACAGGAACTATTACCGACTCAACTGCAAGTGGTACTCTAGAGGCGGTCGTTTCAATTTCCAGAGAGGCAGCATCTAACAGCAGAACCGTCGGAAATATGACTGTCACCTTTACTATTCCATCAGCCAGTGATGATGGTGAATCTACAGTTCATACCAGAACGTTGAGCATTATAGACGCTGGCTAACAACGTCAAAACAAGGGCCAAATTATTGGCCCTTTTTCTTTAACCCTTGAAATTCCTTTCATATCCGCTATATTCGCCCTTTCCATCAAGCAATCTATACGCCTGGGTAAATTAGCAACAACAATTGTTCATAAAATCACTGCTTGGCGAAAAGATCGAACGAAAAGCTTGTAACAATAGGTATTTGTGGATATACCTATATTTAATCGCGCCCAATGAAGGGCAACAACCAGACAGAAGTCAAATAGGCAGCTATGGGCAAATCGCTAGTAATCGTAGAGTCTCCCGCAAAGGCAAAAACTATCAATAAGTACCTGGGTAAAGACTACATTGTGAAATCCAGTGTTGGTCATATCCGTGATCTTCCTACCTCAGGCGCAGGTAAAACTAAAGGCCTGGCAACAAAATCTCCCGCTGAAGTGAGAAAGATGTCGCCAGAGGAAAAGGCTGAATATAGAAAGAAGAAAGATTACGCGAACCTGGTTGCCCGGATGGGAATAGACCCGGAAAAAGGCTGGGAGCCGCACTATGAAGTGCTACCTGGCAAAGAAAAAGTCGTACAAGAACTGGCTAAGCTCGCAGAAAATGCAGACACCATCTATCTCGCAACCGATTTGGATAGAGAGGGAGAGGCAATCGCGTGGCACCTTGAAGAAGTGATCGGTGCTGATGCAAGCAAATATAAACGTGTTGTATTTAACGAAATCACCAAAAATGCCATCACACAGGCGTTTGAGGCACCAGGGCAGCTAAACACTGACATGGTTTATGCGCAACAGGCACGACGTTTCCTCGACCGCGTTGTGGGTTTTATGGTATCTCCTTTGTTGTGGCAAAAAGTCGCGCGCGGATTATCAGCCGGTCGTGTTCAGTCTGTGGCCGTTCGCTTACTGGTAGAACGTGAGCGTGAAATTAAAGCGTTTATTCCGGAAGAGTTTTGGGATATTCATGCGGACACAGCGTTAGCGGAACAAGACGTCCGCTTTGCCGTGACCAAGTATCAGGGTGAAGCTTTTAAACCACTGAACGAAACGCAAGCTAACAAAGCCGTTACAGAGCTGCAAAAAGCACAGTATCAGGTTGTTAAGGTTGAAGAGAAACCCAGTAAGAGCCGTCCCAGTGCACCTTTTATTACCTCAACCATGCAGCAGGCGGCAAGCACTCGTCTGGGCTACGGGGTGAAAAAGACCATGATGCTGGCACAACGTTTGTACGAAGCGGGTTACATTACCTATATGCGTACAGACTCTACCAACCTGTCTAATGATGCGGTTGAAATGGCCCGTGGTTATATTTTGGATAACTTTGGTGATAAGTACTTGCCGGGTGTTCCCATTAAATACAGTGCAAAAGACAATGCTCAGGAAGCGCACGAGGCAATCCGTCCTTCTGATGTTAAAATCCTTTCCGGACATGTTGAAGGCGTTGATGCTGATGCTAAGAAGCTCTATGAGCTTATCTGGCGTCAGTTTGTTGCCTGTCAGATGACACCAGCAGAATACGACCTGACTAATATCACTGTAGGTGCAGGCGATTACACGCTTAAAGCACGCGGCCGTGTGTTGCGTTTTGACGGTTGGACACGTGTGCAGCCAGCAGTACGTAAGAAAAACGAAGAGGAACAGGCACTGCCAGCCGTTGCGGTAGGTGATACCGTGCAGTTGCAGGCGCTGGATCCAAAGCAGCACTTTACTAAACCGCCGGCACGCTTTAGTGAGGCGAGCTTGGTTAAAGAGCTTGAAAAACGAGGCATTGGCCGTCCATCTACTTATGCGTCAATTATCTCGACCATTCAGGATCGTGGTTACGTGCGAGTGGAAAACCGCCGTTTCTATGCTGAAAAAATGGGGGAGATTGTTACTGACCGGTTGATAGAAAACTTCGACGAACTGATGGACTTTGATTTTACCGCCAAGATGGAAAATCGCCTGGACGAAATCGCCGAAGGTGATCGTGTCTGGACTCAGGTGCTTGATAAGTTTTATGCCGATTTCTCTAACCAGCTTGAACTGGCTGGTAAAGAGGAAGCCGAAGGCGGCATGCGTCAGAATGTCATGGTTGAGACCGACATCGATTGTCCAACCTGTGGTCGTAAGATGGGGATCCGTACTGCTTCTACCGGGGTATTCCTGGGTTGTACCGGTTACAACTTACCACCAAAAGAGCGCTGTACGACGACCATGAATCTCATCCCGGGTGATGAAGCGGTTGATGCGGATGTAGAAGACGCAGAAACCGAAAGTCTGAGACAGATGAAGCGTTGCCCTAAGTGCGAAACCGCGATGGACTCTTATCTGATTGATGAAAAGCGTAAGCTACATGTCTGTGGTAATAACCCGGGTTGTAGTGGCTACGTGATTGAGGAAGGCAGCTTCAAGATTAAAGGCTATGACGGGCCGGTCATCGAGTGCGACAAGTGTGGCGCAGACATGCAGCTTAAGTCAGGCCGTTTCGGTAAGTACTTTGACTGTACCAGTGAAGACTGCAAAAACACGCGTAAGCTGCTGAAAAGCGGTGAGCCTGCGCCACCTAAAGAAGATCCGGTGCACTTACCTGAACTCCCGTGTGAGAAGTCAGAAGCTTATTTTGTGCTTCGTGACGGTGCATCTGGTATTTTCCTGGCTGCGCATACCTTCCCTAAATCCAGGGAAACACGTGCGCCTAAAGTGGCTGAGCTTAAACGCTTCAGGGATCGTATTTCGCCTAAGTTCTATTATCTGGCGGATGCGCCAGAGCAGGATAGTGATGGTAACCTGGCCGTAGTAAGGTACTCTCGTAAAACCAAATCGCAATATGTGATGACGGAAGTCGAAGGAAAAGCCACAGGCTGGAAAGCGACCTACGAAAACGGTAAGTGGGTTGAGGAAGAGAAAAAGCGTAAGAGCGCTAAGTCTTAAATAACCAGTTTGATTACCCTATGATTGAAAACAAAAAGGCCAGCAAAAACTGGCCTTTTTTGATCTTTGAGTATTAGATGTCGACTTCTGTCACGGCCACGTAGCCGCTGGCAGATAGCTCCTCGTTAACACACTGCAAAACGTACTGACGTAGCGCATCGGTTGCAACTTCGTCATCCTGAGCCCATTCAACACACATTTGTGTCAGCTCTGCAACTAGGCTAGCTGGTGCACTTTGTAGTTGCGAGTCATCTGCAGCAACTGAGGTTGAAGTTAAAGTGGCGGCTAAAACGCAGCTCGCCAGGGCTGAAAATAGTTTCATTGATGTTTCCTTTTGTGTTTAGTGTAACGTTTCGTCACAGTGAATTTTTAAACTAAAACGCAAAAAAAGAACAACGAAATAAATCACTCTTAAAGATAAGTGAATGTGATTTGAAGAACAATCGACTGTTTTTGATTAGGGAACTGCCGACATAACAATGATATACTCGAGTAAATCTGACTTATAGAAGACCCGCCCGGGCACTGAAAAGGACGGTACAATGAAAAATAATCGCGGGCGATTCCGCATACTGCTCAGACACAGCCTGATTGCTGTTGGCCTGCTCAGCGGCACAGTCAGCCATGCCGACACAGCTGGCCTGACTCCTTGCTATGCCAAGGGACTTGCTGATCAGCTGCTGTGCGGCAGTGTGGAGCAGCCCTTATCGGAAAATAACAGTGAACAGATCAGCATACACTATGCAGTGATCCCAGCTATTAAACAGGTCCATCCAACAGAAGCCATTTTGGCATTCGCTGGCGGACCGGGGCAATCAGCCATTGACGTTGCGGCCGTCTTTGCACGTGTCTTGCGTTATGCCCGCGAAGAGCGGGATATTATTTTGGTTGATCAACGTGGTACCGGCAAATCCAGTTTGCTTCAGTGTGACATGGATCCTCTTGAGGCACAGTTTGCCTTTAATGACGATGCGCTGCCCATTTTTGAATACAGTCGTGAAGAAACCCAGAAGTGTAAAACCAAGCTTAATACTGATCTCAGCCATTTTACCACAGCTGCGGCAGTCAAGGATTTTGAAGCGGTACGCCTCGAGCTGGGATACAAAAAACTTCACCTCTTTGGGGCGTCTTATGGTACGCGTATCGCACAAGAGTATATGCGTCGCTACCCAGAAGCTGTGGCGAGTGCGACACTAGATGGCGTGGTACCTATGCAGCAAAGTCTGATTGCGATAGGCGAGGCCATAGATGACTCATTACAGGCGATATTCTCAGAATGTGCTGACAGCGTTGAATGTAACCGCCAGTATCCGCAGCTGGCGCAACAGTACCAGACGCTGCTTGACACACTGATAGCGCAACCAGCGACGGTACAGGTACCACATCCCAGAATGCACAACCTCATTCCGCTGGTGTTGACACAAAATAAGGTACGTTCGGCCATTCGCATGGCGCTGTATAGCCATACAACACGTGCTCTGGTGCCGCTGGCCATCAGCGAGGCGGTAAAAGGCAATTATTTACCTTTGGTTGGGCTGATGGGCAGTGATTCCGCATTTGGCTCGCTGGCGATGGGCATGCACAGTGCAATCGTTTGCGGCGAAGACTGGCCTGCACTCACGGCACAAACACGGTCGCGTTTTGCCAGCAGTTACTTTGGGCGTCTGATGATGGAGTCACTCGATGCCAGTTGTCCGATATGGCAGGTCAGCGCGGTCAAAAAAGACTTTTATCAGCCGCTTAGTACGGACATTCCAACCTTATTGTTGTCTGGCGGACTCGATCCCGCAACACCTCCAAGCTGGGCAGAGCTGGCCATGGTTAATATGACAAATGCGCGTCACCTGATCGCTGATGAGGCAACGCATGGCGTGGCAGGGCAAAGTTGTGCCGATAAACTGGTTGCTGAATTCATCAGTCAGGGTGACCCCGGCAAACTGGATGACAGCTGTTTAAAAAAGGCGACCGTCAGACGCTATTTTATGAACCCCAATGGCCCCGTAGTGGCAAGCCAGGAGCCGTAACATGATCAAAGTACACAATCTTAAAAAACAAATTGCCTCAGTGGACGCGATGGATGGCCTGAGCTTTAGTGCCGAAAACGGCCATATCACCGGGTTACTGGGTCCAAACGGGGCAGGCAAAACAACCTGTCTGAGAACTGTGTTTGGTTTGTTGCAAGCTGACGACGGGTACGCTGAGATCGATGGAATAAAGGTTCACGAAGATCCGATGGCTGCAAAACAACAGCTGGGCTTGTTTCCGGACCCATGCGGCCTCTATGAACGCCTGACACCCAGAGAATATATTGAGTTTTATGCGCAGCTGAGTGGTATGACGAAAACCGCGGCAAAAGCGGCGACTCAACGTGTTATCGAGCAGTTGAAAATGACAGACATTGCCGACAGACGCTGCCAGGGCTTTTCTCAGGGTCAGCGAATGAAAACAGCACTGGCTCAGGCAATCGTGCATCAGCCACGCAACATCATTCTTGATGAGCCTACTCGCGGGCTGGATGTAATGAGTACCCGCGTACTCAGGGAGCTATTGCTAATGCTTAAGGAGCAGGGCCATTGTGTGCTGTTTTCAAGCCATGTAATGCAAGAGGTAGCCGCATTGTGCGACCATGTTGTGGTGATGGCTAAAGGTAAAGTGGTTGCTCAGGGCACACCGGACCAGCTTTGTGAGCAGACAGGTAAAGCGAGCCTGGAAGAGGCGTTTATCGTACTGATAGGCAGCGATGAGGGGATTGCGGCATGATGAGACAGGTAAATATCCTCTTCAAAAAAGAGCTGCTAGATGCGTATCGTGACAAACGTTCGGTGATGGCTGGCTTGTATTATGCGTTTGGTGCACCTATCGTAATGTGCCTGCTGTTCTCAATCTTGTTGCAACAAATGGCGTCGCCTGAAGCACTAAAAATTACCATTGAAGGTGCTGATCGTGCTCCGAATCTGGTTCAGTATCTGGATAGCGCTGAAATTAGTCACAGTGACGCGGACGATGTAAAGCCCATTCGTCTGGAGATAAGTGAAGACTATCAGCAGGATATGGCCCATGGCCGTAGTGCAACCGTAGTGATTGTTGCTGATAAGTCAGACAGTAAGCTGATCAAATCCGTGCGCAGGCTGGAAACCGCGTTATTGAGATATAACAGCGAAGTTGCGGGACTGCGCCTGGTCGCGCGTGGTATCGATCCTGGCCTGATGCGCGCACTGGACGTGCAGACACACGACCAGGCTACTCCGGATGCTAAAGGAGGCTTGTTTCTTGGCATCGTGACCTTGTCCATCATTATTGCAGTGTTTTACTCCGCAATGAATCTAGGCATAGACACCAGTGCGGGCGAGCGGGAACGTAATTCACTGGCGCTGCTGCTGAGTCATCCGTTAAGCAGTATGCAGATTGTATTGGCTAAAGTCGCCGCGATTGCCACTTTCTCTATTCTGGGATTAGCTCTGGTACTGGTGGTGTCTAAGTTCGCTTACGCCATGGTGGCCTGGGAGCAGCTGGGCTTTAGCATTACTCTGGATATTCGTTTTATTCTGGTAAGCTTGATCATCGGAATACCAATTGCCCTCATGTCGGCCAGTATGCTGATTTTTGTGTCCTTTATGGCTAAGTCATTTAAAGAGGCACAGTCATACGTCACTATGGTTCTCATGGTGCCGGTTGGTCTGAGCATGATGACCAGTTACGATATCGCGACAGAAACTATCCAGTGGTTGCCGATTGCTGCGCAGCAATACGCTATGATTGAACTTATCAAAGGTAATGCAATACCATATACACCATTGGGCGTGGCGTCGGTCTTTACACTGGCATTGTTTGCGCTGTTTACTTACCTGAGTAGCAGATTGCTGAAAAGTGAAAAAGTGGTGTTTGGTTTATAACTCGCCCGAGCTGTTTGGTAATGATATCAAGCCGGCTAATATTAACCGGCTTGATATATAAAATAAAACACTGGCAGGCAGCTCAGTAGCCCGACAAAAAATATTTTGAAAAATCCGTCTCGATTTTCAGTGAGGTGGGCAAGGCCAATACTGTCTTGATCAGCCTGTTCGAATGGTTTGAAGTATCTGTATATCTTTATAATCACCAAACCAACAATAAACGGCAGCAACACCGCAGTAACCGCCAATAGCACCAAATACCAAGCTTCCGGAGCTGTACTTCTCATCTTATATACACTTCTATAAAATAGGTACATTAGCAAAAATGCACCTCTGTCTCAATCTACTTCAGGTAATTAGCCGTAATGGTAAAAACGACATTTTTAGACTCTACTGACCAAAGGGGGCAATCAAGCATCCGCATGCGCAGAGCAAATCAAGTTAAGGAGCAAGCAAATGTCACACGTCACACTAAAAAGAGTCAGGGGTTTAGGGGGGGAAACACTGTCTGAATATCGTACACGCCAGATGGAGGAGCAGCGCTGGAAATTTGTCAGGCGAGGTGTATCTGACGCAGATCTGAATAATAACTTTGAGTTTCTCAATGGTGCGGTACTTAATCGTGAGGCTAAAAAGCAACTACTGCAGACGACTACCGGGCTGTTTGGCCCAATTCGTACTGGTACCATTGTGCATTTAGACCCAAATGCCGATAATCTGGTGGTACCCAGTGAGCGGGCACCATTGAATCCTGACGGCGACTTGATCACCCGACTGAACCAATATCATCATGACCGTACGGGTAAACCTCCTGAGGCTGAAAACGCGCTTGCTGTCAGTGGCTTTTGGACAGCTGCAACTGATGGAGCAGGTATTGCTGGACTGGATGGCGCCTCTAACGTGTTCGGCAGTACGGGGCAACTTATTCTCAACCCTGCCTGCGCCGGAGAGTCGGTAAAACTAAAGTTTCCACTCTTACAGTTTGGTTCAACAGAACAGGAGCGCAACACTTATCTCGAAACGTTAGCGTATTATGGTGGAACCCTGCTTGAACCGGGTGAAATGTTTGATCTGGGTTTTACCCAGGATTTATGGGGTATTCAGTACGATCAAAAACTCCCGGAGTACGTCACGGAATATGAATTCAGCCCAATTAAAGGGGGTGGATTGTTTGTGGAACATCACCCTTTTCCACATATCTGGTTACCGGCAACAGGGGTTGATCCCGCGTTCAAAGAGCCGACTGTGTCCAGAATATTACTTGGCCGCCGACTTGACAATACTCGGGAGGATGGATACTACCGTACAGTAACCACGGAGCAGTTCCATTTTACGGTATTTGAAGTACCGAATGATGGCAGTGCATTGGCAATCCGGCCTCAGTGTATTCACAATGATAGTTTTACGAAAGGCGCGCAGACAGTGTTCCTGGGTAATACCGCGGCAAATACTGTTGCGCTGCGCCAAAGTACGCCGGTAACGCAGATGGATGTTGGTGGGACCCCGATCGGTAAACTGTCAGACTAGGCATATTTAACTGTCCCGGGTCTTTATACTGCGGTGTTCAGCAGAAACGGCTCACATATGTGGGCCGCTTTTCACTGGTGCTTGCATTGGACTGTTGCCGAATAGACGCTGATAACAGCGCCGTGCATATTCGTCTGTCATGCCCGACAGATAGTCTGCCAGTACGCGCATTTGTGCGGTCTCGTCCTGTGCCAATGCGTAGTGAGCCTGAGTGGTATGAGGGAGTAAGCGCAGGGGATCGCTCTGAAACGCCCCGAACAGGTCAATCAGCATATTTTGACCGCTGAATTCGATTTGCTGCATTTTCGGGTCGCGGATAAGTCTTGCAAAAACAAAGTGTTTGAGCACACCTAAAATGGCCTCAAACTCATCAGACAACTTGACGGTGTGGTGCAGTAACGGGTCGTTGAAATTGCTGTCCTGAGTACTGAGTTCACAGTTGACGATAAACAGGTTTACCAGCTCGCCAATTACGTCTTTACGCAGAGACTCATCGTGGGAGAACAAGCGTTCACTGATACTGTCGAGATGTTTATCCAGCCAGGGAGAGGAGATTTTGCGCAATTCGGGCAGAGCATAACGCTGCCATTCTCGTTCACTCAGGGTCTCCGTGGCTATGGCATCTTCCAGGTCGTGTACGGCATAGGCAAAGTCATCAGCATATTCCATGATGGCACTGTCGAGTGACTTGAAGCGGGTTTTCGCTTTATATTCGTTGACTTGTACATGGCTTTGCAGCAAGTTCTTGTCATCCTGACTAAATGGCGCCAGGATCCAGTCCAGGACATCTTTGTCACAGTGGTAGATCCCTTTGGCAGGCAGCCATTGCTGGGTATAAATAAAGCGCTGATTGGGGTCGGTGTGTGGAATGGCCAGCCTTAACTCATCAATGATTGCCGGGTACTTAATAAAGCCGAGCAAAGTTCGGCGAGTGAGGTTCATACCATACCCTTTGGAGTAGGGTTCCAGTTTGGTGACTATTCGTAGCGTTTGTGCGTTGCCTTCAAAGCCGCCATGATCACGCAGCAAATAGTTAAGGGCGATTTCTCCGCCATGACCAAAGGGAGGGTGCCCGATATCATGTGCCAGACAAATGGTTTCCATCAGACTTGAAGACGGAAACCAGGCAAAATCCGGATGTTGTGCTCTCAGGTGGCGCAATAAACCTGTGCCTATTTGAGATACTTCAAGAGAATGCGTTAAGCGCGTCCGGTAAAAATCATTGACGCCTATACTCATTATCTGTGTTTTTGACTGCAGACGTCGAAAAGCCGCGGCATGAATGATCCTGGAACGGTCAATCTGCCAGGCTGAGCGATTGTCGTTAGGGCGATACTTATTTTGGTCCAGCTGTCGTTGCTGCCATGGTGACTGGCTCATAGATGTCCTTCAATTGCGCTAAGCTATACTCAGTATATCTTTGCTGTGTCTGAGGATAAACGAAAAACCCAAATTAAAGCGCTGAACGCATTTGGGTTGAGGAAAGTCCCATCGCCACGATGAAATGCAGAAATTCGCGTTTAGTGGTAAGTTTTGTTATCATTATCCGCTAATTTGAAAATGAAAGAGCAAAGTACAGCAGGGTCATTCTGTTAGGGATTTTCAGAAAACCTGCGTAGTTACGCCAATTTAAGGGTGTTTTCAGCACTTTGATTTGGTAGTTGGTACTAGTGTGAGGAGAATCATGCGTTTACTAGTTAAAGTTATTATTGCCGCGATTTCAATATTCGCGATCCTGTATCCATTTATCGCCAAGCCCCCAGTTTCCCCAGAACCCTCACCTGAGCCAGAAGTCGTCGTGACGGAGCCTCAGGTTAAGGAAGTGGAAAAGCCTTTGCACAAGGTTAAGCTGCCGGAGTTTGGCAAAATTCGTGATATTGCCACTAAGAAAAAACGGTTTTTTGATTTTATCAAGCCCCATGTTGAAGCGGAAAACGAGCTGATCTTACAGCAACGTGCCAGTATAGAAATTGCCCTGATGATGCTGCAGTTTGAAGAGCCACTCAGTGATATTCAACAACAAAGGATCGAGCAGGTGTTTAAGCTCTACAGGATAGAGGATGACACCATCTCCATTGAGAACCTAAAACGGGCACTGCGTCGGGTAGATATTATCCCTAAAGAATTGGCGTTAATGCAGGCGGCCAATGAGTCGGCCTGGGGCACCTCGCGGTTTGCGCGTATTGGCCTGAACTTTTTTGGTCAGTGGTGCTATCGCAAAGGCTGTGGGATGATCCCAAAACGCCGTAACGATGAAGCGGTGCATGAAGTCGCGGCTTTCCAGTCGGTGCGGGCATCGGTTAAGTCGTATTTTAGAAACATCAATACCCATGATGCCTATAAAGACCTCAGGGCCAAGCGTGCTGAGCTGCGCGCGCAGAAAAAGCCGATTGAAGCCACGGCGTTGACCGCAGGACTCTTGTCATACTCGGAGCGGGGCGTGCATTATATTGAAGAACTTAACGATATGATCAGACACAACAAGGCTTATTTTGATGAAGAGTAGGATGTTAGCGCTTTTGCTGGGTATGGCAGGGGTTGCAACTGGCGTACAGGCTCAAGAAGAGTTTGTGGTTTCGTACGATGGCTTTTATGACCGCCTTAAGGTAGTTGAAAAGGGCGAGTTTGAATTTGCCCGGGTAAATTTTTATCTGGTAGACATTGCGTCACTGGCACCTTGTCAGCTCAAGGCTGGTAAAATTGTCACTGAAACCAGTGAGCAGCCACTCAATTATACCCAAGAGGCCCAGCTGTTGTTGCCGTTTAGTGAAAAGCTTGACAAAGACAAAGCTGTGATTGTTGCAAAGCCACTAAACGCTCAGCATGATTGTCAGATCAAATTTCAGATTGAATCTGAGTACTTTACTACTGCGCATCTGACCAGGCAGCGTTTGTATCAGTTGCATCATGAGTTTGACGGGCTGTTGTCGGATCTGTCCGGCTTTTTTGTCAGCAAACTGATGGGCTTTTTACTGCCACAGCAAAAGGGAGTAAAAGTGACGTTTTCCAGCGAGCCTAATCTGTCGGCACCCGGGGTCAGCTGTGATAAGCTGGTCTGTCATTTTGAAGTGATGGATGACTGGGAGAATGATGCCGCACGCTTTTATACGCTGAGTGAAGTCGTCTCGGTGACGCCCTGGATAGAAAAGTAATTAGCTGACCAGTTATCTGATAGGCAGTTTAATTTTCAAAAAAGGCTTCGCAATGCGAAGCCTTTTTTCTTGTTATATTTAACGTAGCGCCTGAATACGTTGCTCCAGTGGCGGGTGAGAAGCGAACATCTCCGACAAACTCTTACCCGATGCGATACCAAAGGCCATCATAGACCCTTCGAGCTGTGACTCTTGGTTGTGGCGCAGACGCTCCAAGGCTGCGCGCATTTTATGTGCGCCCACCAACTCCGCAGCGCCTTTGTCGGCCGCAAATTCACGTTGACGGCTAAAGTAGGCAACAATCACCGAGGCCAGGATGCCAAACAGGACCTGGAAAATCATATCGAAAATGATATAAGTCCAGCTCACACCGTTGTTTTCTTCGTCACCGTTAAGAAAGCCGTCAATCAGATTCGCCAATACTTTAGCGATAAAGATGACAAAGGTATTCACCACGCCCTGAATGAGCGTGAGCGTGACCATATCGCCGTTGGCAACGTGAGAAACCTCGTGTGCCAGCACAGCTTCAGCTTCATCCTGAGTCATATTGTGTAGTAACCCGGTACTGACCGCAACCAGGCTGTTGTTTTTGCTGGGGCCCGTTGCAAAGGCATTGATTTCAGGACTGTCGTAGATGGCAACTTCGGGCATTTGAATACCCACTTGTTTCGCCTGATTAGCAACGGTTTGTACCAGCCAGTGCTCACTTTCATTGCGGGGTTGCTCAATGACATAGGCCCCGGTTGATTTTTTAGCGATCCATTTCGACATAAACAGCGAAATAAACGCACCACCAAAGCCGAACACTCCGGCAATGAGTAGCATGCCGCCATAACTGCGGTTAGACAGACCTAACACAGACATGACGAGTGACAGAACAATCCCCAGCACCAGCATGACTGCCAGGTTGGTGATCAAAAATAGCACGATTCGTTTCATTTTAACCTCAAGCTTATACTCAACTTATTGTTTGCAGCCCACAAACTGGGATCAGCTTGTACAAAGTGGGCTATGTTACTTGCATACGTTTGCCTACACGCGCCAGGTGGGATCCATTTCCTTCAGCAAGGCGTTTTACCATAGGTTTAGTTGCAGTATTTTTAGCTTCCAAAGCACGCTTTGTATATGAAGGTAAATCATCATAATTACAAGTCACAGAGTAAAAAATTAGTGTGACAAAATGTGCACAGGGTACCGTGAGCGGGTGCCTCCCTTGCGTTCACCTGCGCAATTACCCACAATAGTGATTATCAGGGTCATATAACGGTCATTATGCAAATAGAACATTTTGAGATCATGCAGTTTTTGTCTGCACATCCACCATTTAATGATTTACCCGAGCACGCGCTTAAGCAGCTTGCTTCTGAGGTTGAGGTTGGCTATTACCGTGCTCGTAGCGAAATACTGCACTACGGGGAATCAATCTCAAGCTTGTATGTGGTGCGGGCCGGATCCGTGGAGGTTTACCGCAGAAATGGTGAGCTGTATAACCGAATTTCAGAAGGCGGGCTGTTTGGTCAGCGTGGTCTGTTGATGAACCGCAAGGTACGCTTTCCGGTAATGGCCCTGGAAGACACCTTAGTGTACTGCATTCCCGTGACCCTGTTTGAAGCATTTTGTGACGAGCATGAGGCATTTGCCGACTTTTTTGAGGCCGACGACAGCGGTGGACTGATCCAGGCGGTGTCAGATCAGGCAGACAACAACGACCTGACCACGGCCAAAGTCAAAACGTTGTTGCTCAGAGAGCTGGTATCGGTTGAGCTGACCTGCACTATTCGTGATGCCGCGAGACTGATGACCGAAGAACAGGTTTCGGCCTTATTGATTTACGATCCGAGTAAACCGGTCAACGATGATCCCGAAGATGATGACGGTCAAATTGTGGGGATCCTGAGCGATAAAGACTTGCGCATTAAAGTCGTGGCGCAAGGTTTAAACACAAATCAACCTGTCGCCAATATCATGACCCGGGAGCTCACCATCGTCGATTCTAATGCGTATGTCTTTGAGGCCATGATGATGATGCTCAGAGACAATCTGCATCATCTGCCTGTGGTTCATAAACGTCGGCCTATCGGTGTGATTGCCTTGTCGGACATCTTACGTTACGAGTCGCAGAGCAGCTTATTGTTTGTCAAAGGGATCATGGAGCAGCAAAGTGTAGAGGACGTAGCGCACTATGCCCAGTCGTTGTCCAGTGTGTTTGTGCGTTTGGTCAATGAAGATGCTAATTCACATATGGTGGGCACGGCGATGTCTGTGATTGGCCGCACTATTAAACAGCGGTTACTGGAACTGGCCGAGGACAAATTGGGGGAGCCCCCCGTGCCTTATTGCTTTATTGCATTGGGCTCAATGGCACGGGATGAGCAGCTTATCGTGACCGATCAGGACAATGCGCTGATCCTGGATGATGCGTTTGATGCGGATAAACATGACAGCTACTTTGCCGCGCTGGCCAAGTTTGTCTGTGACGCTCTGGCACAATGTGGCTACAAATTGTGTGATGGTGGCATTATGGCAACAAACCCGCAGTGGCGCTTAACTGCCAGTGACTGGCAGGCGCAGTTTGAAGACTGGATGGATAACCCCAAACCCGAAGCCCTGCTGCATAGCTCAATCTTTTTTGATCTGGACGGGGTCTTCGGTCACATTCAGCTGGCCAGTCGCCTGAGTGAGTTGGTGGCAAAAAAGGCAAAAAACACACCGCGTTTTTTAGCTGCTATGGCAAGTAACTCTTTACGCAGAACACCTCCACTGGGCTTTTTTAAAGATTTTGTGCTTGAGCAGGACGGTGAACACAAGCACTCGCTGAATATTAAGCGCCGTGGCACTGCACCGCTGTCCGATTTGGTGCGTGTGCATGCCCTGGCCATCGGCTCGCGTAAGCAAAATTCGTTTGAGCGGCTCGAAGACATAAAAGACGCCCAGTTGTTGCCGCCGGGAAAAGTCGAAGATCTTGAAGCGGCGCTTGAATATATCGCGATGATCCGGATCCGCCACCAGGCAAGGCAAATAGAACAGGGAAAGCAGCCGGATAATAATATTTTACCTAAGCGGCTGTCAGAGTTTGAGCAGCGAAACTTGAAAGAAGCGTTTGCGGTACTGGACAAAGCCCAGAGCTACCTCAAGATCCGCTACCAGAATAAAGCGATGCTAAAATAATGGCAGTACAAGGTGACATTTTATCCTGGCCAAACCGCTTCGCACATTTGGCCCGCCAGAGCAATGATGAGCGTCTGAGAGCGTTTTACAACGCAGGCGTGCAGGCACCTGAAACACCGGTGTCACAAGCGCGCTTTGTGGCACTGGATTTTGAGACCACCGGATTGGATCATGAAACGGATGATATTGTCAGTGTAGGCCTGGTACCATTCGATGCGCGACGAATTTATTGTCGTGATGCAAAACACTGGATCATAAAACCTGCTACGCCACTGCATACCGAATCTGTAGTGGTACATCAAATCACCCACTCGCAGGTCAGTGATGCCCCTGATCTTGAAGACATCCTTGAAGAGCTGCTTGCTTGCCTTGCTGGTAGAGTGATTGTGGTACATTATCGCCATATTGAACGGCTGTTTTTTAATCAGACTTTGATACAACGGCTGGGAGAAGGGATAGAGTTTCCATTGATTGACACCATGATGCTCGAACATCAGGTTGAAACTGCCCGGCAAACTTTCTGGCAACGCTTCACGCGCCAGCCTATTTCTTCTATTCGTCTGGCTGACAGCCGAAAACGATATGGTTTGCCATATTATATTGCCCACCATGCGCTGAGTGATGCACTGGCGACTGCTGAGCTATTACAGGCTCAGCTGCAACACCACTACACGCAAAACACAGAAATAAAATCGCTATGGGTATAGCTGTCCTCCTAAGTTGAGTCTGTGACCATAACAAAGAAAAATGGCATGTTATTAAACATGCCATTTTAGCTATTACTCTGGTCAGCTGGTCACTCAACTGTTTACGTGCTGGTTTTTTCTGTACGCAAGCCCAGGATAAGACTCAGGCACATTAGCAGGAGTACCACAGTAAATGGCAGACCGGTTGAAATAGCGCCCGCCTGAAGTGCTTGTATTGCTTCTGTGCCGCCGATCCAAAGCAGCGCCGCAGCGATAGCACCTTCTACTGTGGCCCAGAACACCCGTTGTGGGATAGGGGCATCAATTTTACCGCCGGCCGTAATACTGTCTATCACTAATGAACCTGAGTCCGACGAGGTGATAAAGAACACCAGTACCAAAACAATAGCGACAAATGACAACAGATCGCCCAATGGCAGTTGCTCAAACATTTCAAACATAGCCAGCGGCACCTGAGTCAGACCATTCTCGCCAAGTGCGCCAATGCCAGATTTCACCTGATCAATGGCGATACCGCCGTATACCGACATCCACAAGGTAGTGACTAAAGTCGGGATAAGCAGCACAGCAATGATAAACTCACGAATGGTACGGCCTTCAGAGACGCGGGCAATGAACATACCGACAAACGGTGACCAGGAGATCCACCAGGCCCAGTAAAACACAGTCCAGCCCTGGAACCAGGCTTCATCGTCACGACCGTGCGGGTTACTTAATGGAATGATGTTCTCCACATAGGCCATTATGGTGGTGGGAACATTGCCGAGCGCGACAGCAAATCCGGCTAGCATTACAAACAGCAGCAGGGCAAAGGCGATCAGCATATTAGTATTACTGAGCACCTTAACGCCGCCCTCAATGCCCCGCACCACAGAAATGATGGCCAGCAAAGTAACACCCACTATCACCATGATCTGCAGTCCCAGGCCTGCCTCGATACCAAACACATGTTGGATCCCGGCACTGGCTTGCTGTGCGCCAAGGCCTAGCGAAGTGGCAAGACCAAACAAGGTGGCCAGCACTGCCAGAATATCGATAACGTGTCCGGGCCAGCCCCAGGCTCTGTCACCTAATAGCGGATAGAAAATAGAACGGATAGACAGCGGTAGCCCCTTATTATAAGCAAAGAAAGCCAGAGAGAGCGCGACAACGGCGTAAATCGCCCAGGGGTGCAAGCCCCAGTGATACATAGTGGCACCCATGGCCAGCTCAGCAGCTTCAGGTGTGTTGGGGGTGACATTGAGCGGCGTTTTGAACCAGCCAGTGTAGTAGGCTACCGGTTCGGCAACGCCCCAAAACATCAGCCCTATACCCATACCTGCGGCGAACAGCATGGCCAACCAGGAGAGGGTGGTGTACTGAGGTTTGGCCGAGTGGCCACCAAGACGGATTTTGCCATAGGGAGAGAGCACCAGCGCCAAACAAAACAACACAAAAAAATTGCCAGACCACATAAAGACGGCATCGAATGCGCCGATGATTTTCCACTTCAGGCCATCCAGTGTTGCCTTTGCTGACTCTGCATCGCTTACTAAGATTGCAATAAGAAATAATAAGATCAGGCCCGCACTAACGCCAAAAACCGGGTTATGAACATCAAACCCCCATTTTTGTACGTTGTCCTGGCCCACGGTATAGTCAGTATTATCGATACTATACTTATCGTGATTGTCTGCCATCGTTACCTCATAGTTGAGAAATGAAATGGCAAATTGGTATAACACCCGGCTTTGATGCAAACTGCATGCGATGGGTTTATGTTAGTTACAGCGGTAATGGGCACGCCAAAGGTTTGCCATTACAATCGTCTTCTTGTCGTCCAAAAGACGTTTCGATGTAATTAAGATAAACCAACCAAAACGGGGTATGTGTACCACCTTGCCGTAAAAGTCTTAATTTATAAGTGTAAGCGCTAGAATATAAAAGTAAATGAATGGGCTATCAACTGAATAAAATCACACCAGTTAAGGGGTAAACAGGCAAAAAAAATCCCTCTTGCGAGGGATTTTGGGTAACTCAGCGCCTTTGGCACTGGGAATGAGGTCGGTACATAGTTGGTATTATAGTGTCAGACCGTGCTTGTTTAGCTGGCAAACTGCATTTCAGGAATGTCGCCATTTACAATAAGCTTACCTGCAGTTTTGCTGATAATTTCGTCTACACTAACACCCGGTGCGCGCTCTAGCAAATGGAACGCGCCATCTTTTACTTCAAGCACCGCTAAATCTGTGACGATCTTTTTCACACAGTTCACGCCGGTGAGCGGCAGAGTACAAGACTCCAGTAACTTTGAATCGCCGTGCTTGCTGGCATGGGTCATGGTTACCACGATATTCTGTGCGCCGGCAACCAAGTCCATTGCACCACCCATGCCTTTGATTAACTTCTTCGGGATCATCCATGAGGCAATATTGCCGTTCTGATCCACTTCAAATGCACCCAGTACCGTCAAGTCTACATGACCACCCCGGATCATGGCAAAGCTTTCGGCACTATTAAAAATAGCTGCACCTGTGGCTGCTGTCACGGTTTCTTTACCCGCATTGATCATGTCTGCGTCGACCTGGTCTTCCGTTGGGTATGGACCCATGCCCAGCAGACCGTTTTCGGACTGCAGCATTACTTCGATACCCTGAGGCACGTAGTTGGCAACCAGAGTTGGAATACCGATACCCAGGTTTACGTAATAACCGTCCTGAAGCTCTTGCGCCACGCGCATTGCAATTTGTTCACGAGTTAAAGCCATGGTGATCTCCTTACTTACGGGTTGTGACACGTTCGATGCGTTTTTCAAAGTTGCCCTGAATAACGCGATTAACATAGATCCCCGGAGTGTGGATCTCACTTGGCTCCAGTTCGCCTGGCTCTACGATTTCTTCTACCTCAGCAACGGTAATTTTACCTGCCGTTGCAGCCATTGGGTTAAAGTTCATCGCGGTGTGGCGAAATACCAGATTGCCATAGCGGTCAGCTTTCCAGGCTTTAACAATGGCGAATTCGCCGGTGATAGACTCTTCAAGAATGTAAGGGCGACCATCGAATTCTTTGACTTCTTTGCCCTCGGCAATCGGAGTGCCATAGCCAGTTGCCGTATAAAAACCCGGAATACCCGCACCGCCAGCGCGCATTTTCTCTGCCAAAGTACCCTGAGGAGTCAATTCAACGTCGATAATACCGTCTAACAACTGTTGCTCGAACAGGGCATTCTCACCCACGTAAGAAGCAATAATCTTTTTGATTTGACGATCATGGAGCAAAATACCCAGACCAAAGTCGTCGACACCACAGTTGTTTGACACGACGGTCAGCTCTTTGGTTTGTTTGCGCTTGATTTCTGCAATTAACCCTTCTGGAATACCACATAATCCAAAGCCACCTGCAATAATGGTATCGCCATCTTTCAGGCCCTCCATTGCTGCTTCATAGCTTGAAACTACTTTATCGAAACCGGCCATTAGCCCACTCCTAGTTGTTCGTTGTTTTTCAGTTGTTATGACTGACAGCTGTTTTTCAGCGCCAGAGACACCTTGCTTACTGGCGCCTTATCCAGCGCCTCACAAATCTGCCAGCCCGCTTTTGCAAGCCTTTCTAAATCAATTCCACTATCGATGCCAAGTCCTTGCAGCAAGTAAACAACATCCTCAGTGGCAACATTTCCTGACGCGCCCTTAGCATAGGGACAACCACCCAGTCCGGCAACGGCGGAATCTATGGTCGCAATACCCAGTTCCAGTGCGGTATGTATGTTTGCCAAAGCCTGACCATAGGTATCATGAAAGTGCACGGCAAGGCGCTCGGCTGGGATATGTGACAGTAATAACGTTAGCAGCTGCCTGACCTGGTTGGCTGTGCCCACACCTATGGTATCGCCAAGACTGATCTCGTAGCAGCCCAATGCCAATAATTGTTTACACACCGCCAGAACCTGCTCTGGTTCGACCTCTCCTTGATACGGGCAGCCAACCACACAGCTTACGTAGCCCCTGACTTTGATGTTGTTTTTTTGTGCAAGCTCGACCACAGGGCGGAAGCGTTCAATACTCTCTTCAATAGAGCAGTTGATGTTTTTTTGTGTAAAGGCTTCGCTGGCAGCGGTAAAAATCGCAAACTCGTCAACCTGATTGGCAAGCGCCAGCTCGGCACCTTTGAGGTTTGGCGTAAGGGCGCTGATCTCTACACCATCACGACGCACAAAGCCCTGGATGACGTCACTGGAGTCGGCCATTTGCGGCACCCATTTTGGCGAGACAAATGCCCCGGCCTCAATGTGTTTCAAACCGGCGTCGGCCAGTGCATTGACCAGCGCAATTTTCGCGCTGGTCGATACACTGGACTCATTTTGCAGGCCATCACGTGCACCAACTTCAACTATTTTGACCTGGGCAGGATAGTTCGCCATTTCAGGCCTCCTCAACAATCGCAAGCATTGCGCCGTGGCTGACCAGCTCGCCTTCGTCGAAACAATAGCTGGTGAGCGTGCCATCAAACGGCGCATTCAAAGTGTATTCCATTTTCATTGCCTCGATGACAACCACTGGATCGCCTTTGCTCACCTGAGCACCAACGCTTTGCAGGTGTTTCACGACCGTGCCGTTAAGTGGCGCAGCCAGTGGTGCTTCCTGATGCTCATGTTCGCTGACGTAGTGTTTAGACTTAAGCGCCACATCAAACTGGTAAGGACCAAACATAACTGTGATTTGCTCTTCGGTGATCACCACATCTGCCAGCAAGCGCTTGCCATCCAGGTTGGCGACCAGGCTGTGACCATCAAGGCGTACGTCCATCGTATGGTCGAGATCCTGATAAAATACCTGCCACTGATTGCCACTGGCTTCGGCTACCACCAGGTGGTCGGCAAATGGCAGTACCTGACGACGCGGCTGATTGAGCTTAAAGCCCGACAGCTGCCACGGCGAGGTGACTTTCTCAGCCTGCTGATGCGCCAGATAGGCCGCACTGGCCAGACAAACCAATAAGTCATTGGGCGCCTGAGACGCCGTCAGCGTCTCGGTTTGGGTGTCAATAAAGTGGGTATCCGGTGCTGTGGTACTGAATGCAGGGTGGCCTGCCAGATGATGTAAGAAGGCAATATTGCTCTTCAGACCTGCCAGATGCACCTCAGCCAGTGCACTGCGTAATTTTAATAGTGCAGTGCGGCGATCTCGACCATGCACAATCAGCTTAGCGATCATTGGATCGTAAAAGGGGCTGATCTCGTCGCCTTGTTGCACACCGGTGTCGATGCGCACACCGTCTTTGGCTTGTGGGAAGCCCAGATGGGACAATACGCCAGAGCAGGGCATAAAGTTTTCCTGCGGATCTTCGGCGTATATACGCGCCTCAAAGCTGTGACCGCTGAGGCGGATTTCGTCCTGGGTCAGAGGCAGTACTTCATTGTTGGCGACGCGGATCTGCCACTCAACCAAATCCTGATCGGTGACCATTTCCGTCACCGGGTGTTCTACTTGCAAACGCGTGTTCATTTCCATAAAGAAGAACTCGTCACCACACAGTAAGAACTCAACGGTACCGGCACCGCGGTAGTTGATAGCCTGGGCACAGCGCACGGCGGCTTCACCCATTTCACGGCGCAGCTCTGCACTCAGATCCGGGGCAGGGGCTTCTTCTATGACTTTTTGATGGCGGCGCTGCAATGAGCAGTCGCGGTCGCCCAGATACACGCAATTACCATGGCTGTCGGCAAACACTTGTACTTCAACATGGCGCGGCTTATCGACAAAGCGCTCCAGCAGCACCAGGTCATTACCAAAACTGGCTGCGGCCTCACGCTTTGCGCCTTCAAGGGCGCTGATAAATTCGCTGGCTTCGCGCACTACGCGCATGCCTTTACCGCCACCACCGTAAGCGGCTTTAATCAGCACCGGGTAGCCCACTTTCTCGGCTTCCTGAGCCAGAAAATCAGTATCCTGTTGCTTGCCGTAATAGCCGGGCACTAAAGGTACATTGGCCTCGGCCATGATCTCTTTGGCGCGGGTTTTTGAGCCCATGGCTTCAATTGAACTGGCCAGCGGACCAATAAAGGCAATATCGGCCTGCTCACAAGCTTGGGCAAAGGCTTCGTTTTCAGACAAAAAGCCATAGCCCGGATGGATACAATCCGCACCGGCACGCTTAGCAACGTCCAGAATACGCTCAGCAACCAGGTAGGAGTCTTTACTTGGCGCCGGACCTATGTGATAGGCCTCGTCTGCCTGTTGTACGTGCATGGCATTGGCGTCTGCATCGGAGTAAACCGCCACGGTGCTCAGGCCCAGGCGCTTGGCGCTGCGCATCACGCGACAGGCGATTTCGCCACGGTTGGCTATCAGAATTTTCTTTAACATAGTGTACTCCTTACTTGCTGGCCGCGTTTTGCCAGCCGGGGGCACGTTTGTCGAAAAAGGCGCTCAGGCCTTCCTGTCCTTCTTCGCTTACGCGGATCTCAGCGATCCGTTTTGCGGTGTGTGTAATCAGTGTGTCGTCTATGGCATGGCCAGCCACTTCGTCTATCAGTGCCTTGGCACTTTTGACCGCCACCGGACCATTGTTCAGCAGGCTTTCAATAAAGTGAGATTCGGCACCGGCTAAGTCTTCGGCGACTTCGTGGATCAGGCCCATGCTCAGCGCTTTGTCAGCAGTAAAGATCTCAGCACTGAGGAAATAGCGACGTGCCTGACGCTCGCCAATGGCGCGGATCACATAAGGGCTGATCACAGCAGGGATAAGTCCCAGCTTGACTTCGCTCAGACAAAATTTGGCATCCGGGGTCGCAACGGCGATGTCACAGCAGGCGATAAGGCCCAGTGCACCACCAAATGCTGCGCCCTGAACCAGGCAGACTGTTGGGTGCGGGCTGTTTGCCAGCACTTTCATTAGTTTGGCCAGCTCCATAGAATCAGCGACGTTCTCGTCGTAGTTATTGCCAGCCATGGATTTCATCCACGCCAGGTCGGCACCCGCAGAGAAGTGCTTGCCATTGGTTTTTAAAACTAATGCACGAATATCCAGCTCGTTGGCGTATTCAATGCTTTTGATTAATTCGGCTATGACTTCGGCATTAAATGCATTGTGTTTTTCCGGGCGGCTAAGTTCCAGCACGGCCACCTTACCTTTGGTGATATTTAAGGTTACTGACATAGGGCCTCCTTACATCCGGAAAATGCCGAATTTTGAATCCTGCTCAGGTGCATTGGCAGCCGCTTCGAGCGCCAGACCAAGCACTGTGCGTGTATCGGCAGGATCGATAATGCCATCGTCCCACAAGCGTGCGCTGGCGTAGTAGGGGTGGCCTTGTTTTTCGTATTGCTCAACAATGGGCTTTTTGAACTCAGCCACTTCTTCATCACTCATAGACTGACCTTTACGCGCCAGACCATCCTGACGAACCTGTGTCAGTACGCCGGCAGCCTGCTCGCCACCCATGACCGAGATACGGGCATTTGGCCACATCCACATCATGGTGGGTTCATACGCTCGGCCACACATGCCATAGTTACCGGCACCATAAGAGCCACCGATCAGCACGGTAAATTTCGGCACGTCTGCACAAGACACCGCGGTAACCATTTTAGCGCCGTGTTTAGCAATACCTTCTGCTTCGTATTTTTGACCTACCATAAAGCCGGTGATGTTCTGCAAGAACAGCAGCGGAATGTTACGCTGGGCACAGAGCTGAATAAAGTGGGCGCCTTTTTGCGCCGACTCAGAGAATAAAATCCCGTTATTGGCGACTATCCCGACCGGATGGCCATAAATTTCGGCAAAGCCGGTAACCAGGGTTTCACCAAAGTAGCGTTTGAATTCATCAAACTGTGAGTCGTCCACGATACGGGCAATGACTTCGCGTACGTCAAACGGCTTTTTCAGGTCCGTCCCGACGATGCCGTATATCTCACGGATATCGTATCGAGGCGCTTTAAAGTCTTTCAGAACGGGGCGAACAGGACGTTGGTGATTGAGGCGGGAGACACATTGGCGGGCGATAGACAGCGCGTGCTCATCGTTTTCCGCATAATGGTCAGCAACCCCGGATACTTTACAGTGCACATCGGCACCACCGAGATCTTCGGCGCTTACTTCCTCACCAGTTGCCGCTTTTACCAGCGGCGGGCCCGCAAGGAAAATCGTCCCTTGTTCTTTTACTATGATACTTTCATCGGCCATTGCTGGCACGTATGCACCACCGGCGGTACACAGGCCCATCACCACGGCAATTTGCGGGATGCCTTTGGCAGACATACGCGCCTGGTTATAGAAAATACGGCCAAAGTGCAGTTTATCCGGGAATACTTCATCCTGCTCCGGCAGGTTTGCACCGCCCGAGTCAACCAAATAAATGCAGGGCAGGTGGCAACGTTCTGCAATTTCTTGTGCGCGCAGGTGCTTTTTCACCGTCAGCGGGAAATAGGTGCCCCCTTTAACAGTCGCGTCGTTCGCTACTATCATGCACTCTACGCCTTTTACCCGGCCAATACCGGCCACGACACCAGCGCAGGGAATATCCTGTTCATACACACCGAAGGCGGCGAACTGAGAGATCTCTAAAAAGGGAGAGCCCTCGTCAAGCAGATGCTCAATGCGGTCACGGACAAATAACTTGCCACGACTCTGGTGGCGAGCGATCAGTGCTTCACCGCCGCCCATAGACAATGTGGCGACTTTATCATTGAGGTCGGCAACCAGAGACGCCATAGCGTCCTGGTTTGCCTTAAACTGCGGATCATGACTATTAACATTTGAGTTTAGTACTGTCATGCTGCCTCCTTAGCGGCTTTCGGTGAACAGCTCACGACCGATCAGCATACGACGGATCTCAGACGTGCCGGCGCCTATTTCATACAGTTTGGCATCACGCAGTAAGCGTCCGGTAGGATATTCATTGATATAACCGTTACCGCCCAGCAACTGAATTGCATCGAGCGCCATTTTAGTCGCTAGCTCGGCTGCATACAGAATTGCGCCAGCAGCATCTTTACGGGTGGTTTCACCACGGTCGCAGGCTTTAGCCACTGTATAGACATAAGAGCGTGCTGCATTCATTTGCGTATACATGTCGGCGATTTTGCCCTGTACAAGCTGGAATTCGCCGATAGACTGGTTGAACTGCTTACGCTCGTGGATATAAGGCACGACCACATCCATACAAGCCTGCATGATCCCAAGTGGACCACCGGCCAGAACCACACGTTCATAATCCAGACCACTCATCAGGACCTTTACGCCTTCATTATAGTTACCCAGAATATTCTCTTCAGGCACTTCACAGTTTTCAAAAACCAACTCACAGGTGTTGGAGCCGCGCATGCCCAGTTTGTCCAGCTTTTGTGCGGTAGAGAAGCCCGGGAAGTTTTTCTCAACGATGAATGCCGTGATACCACGCGGGCCGGCTTCTAAATCGGTTTTTGCATAGATCACAAAGACGTCGGCATCCGGACCATTGGTGATCCACATTTTATTGCCGTTAAGAATAAACTTATCGCCTTTTTTCTCGGCTTTGAGTTTCATAGATACTACATCTGAACCCGAGTTAGGCTCACTCATCGCCAGTGCGCCAATGTGCTCGCCGGAGATCAGTTTAGTCAGGTACTTTTCTTTTTGTGCCTGGTTGCCATTGCGGTTGATTTGGTTGACACATAAGTTTGAGTGCGCACCGTAACTCAAGCCGATAGAGGCGCTGGCACGGCTGATCTCTTCCATCGCAATAACATGCTCGAGATAGCCCATGTTTGCGCCACCGAACTCTTCTGGTACTGTGATGCCCAGCAGACCCATGTCACCAAACTTTGGCCACATTTCATTTGGGAAAGCGTTTTCTTCGTCGGTTTTTTCTGCCAGTGGGGCGATTTCGCTGCTGGCAAAGCTATTGACGTGGTCACGGATCATGTCCGCGGTTTCGCCCAGGCCAAAGTTAAGTTCTTTATAAAGTGATACTGTGCTCATCTGTAGTTATCCTGTGTGAGAGTTATTCTTGATTAAGCACTCGCCGCGACTCGCATTAAGTGCTACATTGCTCAATCACTATTCATCTAAATTCTTTAATGTATCCAGACAGCGACGTTCTGCTGTCACCAGCTCCATCAGGACGACTTTAATGTCGTCCATTTGCTGACTCAGATCGGCCTTTTTTTCTTCGATCAGTTGCAGCATAGTATGAAGCTGTTTGGCGCTTGATTTGTCAGCGTCGTAAAGCTCAAACAATCGACCGGTTTCTGCCAGGGTAAAGCCCAATCGCTTGCCACGCAGAATGAGTTTCAGGCGCACTTTGTCGCGCTTAGAATAAATGCGGGTCTGGCCATGGCGTTCAGGTGAAAGTAATCCCTGATCTTCATAAAACCGAATACTTCGGGTGGTAATATCAAACTCCTTGGCGAGTTCGCTGATTGAATAAGTTGGTTCTTTGTTGTCTTGCATCGTTTACGCACTTACATCAAAACTGATTTGTCCAATATAAGTGAAGTTTACGTAAAGGTAAAGTATGGCGTTTGTTTCATCCTATAGTCGCATATCGCAACCGCTCATACTGGTCTACTTTAGGTATTCGTTTTGCTTACAGAAGACCCGCTGAGGCACTCCAGATGGTACGTCACAATGCAGTATAGTCGCGTTATCCGAGACTGACTGGCGAGGAGGACGACACATCGTAAGTCACACCAGTGGCAACCTCGATGTGCAACTTAACTTTACACTTTCAGAGATCGCAATTTGCTTGATTTTAGATTTACGTTGGCGTAAACGTAAATATTAGGTATGCTCGACGTAAGAGATTACTAAAAGCAAGCAACTTGCTTGTAAACAGGAGTTTTTTTAATGAGTAACGAAGCTGTTGTCATTGTTGCTGCCAAACGTACCCCTATGGGTGGATTTATGGGCAGTCTTTCTGGTGCCAGTGCAACTGACCTGGGTGCCACTGCAATTAAAGCTGTGATGGCTGATACTGGACTGTCAGATGCCAGTATTGATGAAGTGATCATGGGCTGTGTGCTGCCTGCCGGTTTAGGTCAGGCGCCAGCGCGTCAGGCGATGTTGCATGCAGGTCTGGCTCGCTCAACGGGTGCCACCACAATCAATAAAGTCTGTGGCTCTGGCTTGAAAGCAGCGATGTTCGCGCATGACTTAATTAAAGCAGGCAGTATTAAAAATGCCATCGCCGGTGGTATGGAGAGCATGACTAATGCGCCATACTTCATTCCGAAAGCGCGTGGTGGTATGCGTATGGGTCATGGTGAAATTAAAGATCACATGATGGCAGATGGCCTGGAAGATGCTTACGATAACAAAGCCATGGGCTGCTTCGCACAAGATACGGCCGATGAGTACGGCATTACTCGTGACAATATGGACGAGTTTGCGCTGAGCTCACTGAGCAAAGCCAATGCGGCCATTGAAAACGGCAGCTTTAATAATGAGATTGCTGCACATACCATTTCTACCCGTAAAGGTGATGTGGAAGTAGCGATTGATGAGCAGCCTGGTAACGCGCGCCCGGACAAGATCCCATCACTGCGCCCGGCATTCAAAAAAGATGGCACCATCACTGCGGCGAACTCGTCTTCTATCTCTGACGGTGCAGCGGCGCTGGTATTGATGAGTGAATCAGAAGCGAAACGTCACGGTTTAACACCACTGTGTAAGATTGCAGGTCACACCACACACTCTCAGGCTCCTGCTGAGTTTACCGTGGCACCTGTTGGTGCAATGAACAAGTTGCTTGAGCAAACTGGCTGGTCTAAAGACGACGTCGATTTGTGGGAGATCAACGAAGCATTCGCTATGGTGACTATGTTGGCTATCAACGAGCTTGGTCTGGATCAGAGCAAAGTGAACGTGAATGGTGGTGCGTGTGCACTGGGTCACCCAATCGGTGCCAGCGGCGCACGTATTTTGGTAACGCTTATTCATGCACTACGCAATCGCGGTTTATCAAAAGGCATTGCCTCACTGTGTATCGGTGGTGGTGAAGCGGTGGCATTAGCCGTCGAAGTTTAAGTTAAGTATAGCGCCGCAACGACAATAATTAAGCGGCGCTTTTTCGTTTTAATTGGGGGAGGAGTGCACATGCACCAGGTACCATTATACATCAACGGTGAATTTACCCAGTCTCAGTCTGACAAGTGGCTAGATGTCGTTAATCCGGCGAATCAGGAAGTTTTAGCGCAGGTGCCATGCGCGACACATGATGAAGTACAAGCAGCTATTTCGTCTGCACAAGAAGCATTTAAAACCTGGCGCAATGTCCCGGTGACAGAGCGCGCACGTATCATGATGCGTTATGCTGCATTGCTGAAAGAGCATCAGGAAGAAATTGCGACTATCATCTGTCATGAACTTGGTAAGACCTTTGAAGATGCCAAAGGCGATGTATGGCGTGGTATTGAAGTCGTTGAGCAGGCAGCAAATGCACCGGCGCTGATGATGGGCGAAACGGTTGAGAACGTTGCCCGAAATATTGACACCTATTCTTATATTCAACCGCTGGGCGTATGTGCGGGTATTACCCCGTTTAACTTCCCGGCGATGATCCCATTGTGGATGTTCCCTATGGCGATTGTGTGTGGTAACACCTTCGTATTAAAGCCATCTGAGCAAGATCCATTAACACCTATGCGTTTGGTAGAGCTGTTCGAAGAAGCTGGTGCTCCAAAAGGTGTGCTACAAGTTGTGCACGGCGCGAAAGAGCAGGTAGATCAAATCCTTACTGCCCCAGAAGTGCGCGCGATTTCTTTTGTGGGTTCGTGTGGTGTCGGTTCTTATATCTACAGCAAAGGCACAGAGAATCTAAAACGTGTTCAGGCTTGTGTCGGCGCGAAGAACCACATGGTGATCATGCCAGATGCTAGTCGTGAGCAGACCATTAATAACCTGGTCGGTGCATCTGTGGGTGCCGCGGGTCAGCGTTGTATGGGTATCTCGGTTGCCGTGTTCGTTGGTAAATCCAAAGAATGGATCGACGATTTAAAAGCCGGTCTTGAAAAAGTACGCCCGGGTGTGTGGAACGACCCAGAAGCAGCTTATGGCCCGCAAACCTCGGCTCAGGCAAAGGCACGTATTCTGTCGCTGATAGAAAGTGGTAAACAGCAAGGTGCAACTTGTCTGCTGGACGGCTCAGGCTTTACGGTTGAAGGCTACGAAAATGGTAACTGGGTTGGTCCAACGCTGTTTACAGACGTTACACCAGACATGGATATCTATAAGCAGGAGATCTTTGGCCCCGTACTGAACTGCGTCTGTGTTGATACCCTGGAAGAGGCCATTGAACTGGTTAATAACAGTCCTTACGGTAACGGTACGTCTTTGTTCACGGCAAGCGGTGCTGCAGCACGTAAATTCCAGAATGAAATCGAAGTAGGTCAGGTGGGCATCAATATTCCGATTCCTGTGCCACTGCCGTTCTTCTCATTCACCGGCTGGAAAAACTCTTTCTATGGCGACCAACACACCTATGGTAAACAGGGTGTGCGTTTCTACACAGAAACCAAGACCATTACTTCACGCTGGTTTGCCGATGAGGCCGTAACGGGCCCGAATATGAGCATTAACTTGCGATAACGCCAGTCAGTTAACCTATCCGGCCCGGCATTTGCCCGGGCCGCTCGCAGTAATACCTGAGGCTCAGGTACATAAGAATAACGCCGGGCAGAATCATCACTTCGCCCGCTATGACAACAAGTGAGGTCTTTTATGGACTTTAATCTCAACGAAGATCAACAGGCTTTTGCCGAAACCGCCTATCAGTTTGCCATGAGCGAGCTGGCGCCCCATGCAGCCGAATGGGATCAGAAACATATTTTCCCTAAAGACGTAATTAAAAAAGCCGGTGAACTGGGCTTTTGTGGCCTATACACACCGGAAGAAGCGGGTGGTCTGGGCCTGTCGCGTCTTGATTCAAGCATTATCTTTGAACAATTGTCGATGGGCTGTACGGCCACAACGGCAATGCTGACCATACACAATATGGCCACCTGGATGATTGCCAGCTTCGCCACTCAGGCGGTAAAAGATCAGTACATGGATCAATTGGTGATGGGTGAGCTGCTGGCTTCATACTGTCTGACCGAACCAGGCTCTGGCTCTGATGCGGCATCACTGAAAACCAAAGCGGTACTGGAAGGTGGCGAGTATGTTCTGAACGGCTCGAAAATGTTTATCTCTGGTGCCGGTGAAACCGACGTGCTGGTGGTGATGGCACGTACTGGTGAAGACGGCCCGAAAGGCATTTCTGCCTTTGTTGTTCCGGCAGATGCCGAGGGCGTTATCTATGGTAAAGCCGAAGAGAAAATGGGCTGGAATGCCCAGCCAACCCGCCTGGTAACATTCGAGAATGTTCGTATTCCGGCGGCTAACCTGATGGGCAAAGAAGGCGAAGGCTTTAAATTTGCCATGCAGGGCCTGGATGGCGGACGTATTAATATTGCAACCTGTTCAATCGGTACTGCACAACAGGCACTGAACACAGCCAAAGAATACATGCAGGAGCGCCAGCAGTTTGGTAAGCCTCTGGCGGCATTCCAGGCACTTCAGTTTAAGATTGCCGATATGAATACTGAACTGGTTGCAGCGCGTCAGATGGTCCGTCTGGCTGCGTTCAAACTGGACAGCAACGACAGTGAAAAAACCACTTACTGTGCCATGGCTAAACGCTTTGCCACCGACGTTGGTACTAAGGTTTGTGATGATGCATTACAGATCCACGGTGGTTATGGCTACATCAAAGAATACCCACTTGAGCGCCACCTGCGTGATGTACGCGTTCACCAAATCCTGGAAGGCACCAATGAGATCATGCGGGTGATCATTGCACGCCGAATTCTAGCCGAAGGCGCTGCAAGCGTACTGTAGAGGAGCATCATTATGTCAGCACAATTGAAACTCGAAAAACAAGGCCATATCGCGATAGTGACTATGTCCAATCCACCGGCAAACACCTGGACTCGCGATACACTGGTCGGTCTGAAGGAGCTGGTAAACGAGCTTAATGCCGATAAAAATATTTACTCTTTGGTGATCACAGGTGAAGGCGAAAAGTTCTTCTCTGCGGGCGCCGATCTGAATGTGTTTGCTGACGGCGACAAAGGCGTTGCGGCGGATATGTCTCGCGTATTTGGTGAAGCGTTCGAAACCCTGAGTGATTTCCGCGGCGTGTCTATTGCAGCCATTAATGGCTTTGCGATGGGCGGTGGCCTGGAAGTCGCCCTGGCATGTGATATTCGTATTGCAGAAGCGCAGGCTCAAATGGCACTGCCAGAGGCCAAAGTGGGCTTGCTGCCTTGTGCCGGTGGTACACAAAACCTGTCATGGCTGATCGGTGAAGGCTGGGCGAAGCGCATGATCTTATGTGGTGAGCGCCTCAAAGCAGATAAAGCTCAGCAGATTGGGCTAGTTGAAGAAGTGGTTGAGCAGGGTAAAGCGCTTGAAGCCGCACTTGAGCTGGCTAAGAAAGTTGAAGATCAAAGCCCGGTGGCTGTGACCGCCTGTAAAGCCCTCATCCAAAAAGGTCGCACAGGTACCATCAACAGTGCACTGCCGCTTGAGCGTGAACTGTTCGTGACTTTGTTCGACACGCAAGACCAAAAAGAGGGCGTCAATGCCTTCTTGGAAAAACGTAAAGCAAACTGGGTGAATGGCTAATGGTTGAATTACAGTTACTGAACCAGGCAGATGCCACAGTGGTATTTGAGTTGGCGCACTGTAATAACGGCATGAAGGTGGCGGTTGCCACCCTCAATGCGCCAAAAGCACTTAACGCACTGAACCTGGAAATGATCCGCTTATTGGATCCACAGCTTAAGGCCTGGGCTGAAGACGAGCAGATAGCTATGGTGCTGCTCAAAGGCGCAGGTGAAAAAGCCTTTTGTGCCGGTGGTGATGTGGTTAGCCTGTACAATGCTATGGCTGCGGAAGATGGCAATAATCATCTGGAAGTTTTCTTTTCCGAGGAATATCGCCTCGATTACCACATCCACAATTATGATAAACCTATCCTGCTTTGGGGCAATGGCATCATCATGGGTGGTGGTCTGGGCCTGATGGCCGGCGCCAGTCATCGGGTGGTGACTGAATCATCACGTATTGCAATGCCGGAAATCACCATTGGTTTATATCCGGATGTTGGTGGCAGCTACTTCCTGAACAAGATGCCGGAGGGCGTCGGTTTATTCCTTGGCCTGACTGGTGCCTCCATCAATGCCACCGATGCCAAGTTTGTTGGCCTGGCCGACCACTATATGGATGGCGAACGTCTGGATATGCTGCTGCATAATCTCAGTGAAGTAAACTGGGGTAAAACCAATGTACTTAATCATGAGAAGCTGACTCAATTACTCATCTCGCTTGATGAGGCATCGCACATTCCGCCGCGCAGTGAAATCAAGCCGCTAGCTGAGTCTTTTGCTCAACTCGCTGAATTTGACACCCTGGAAGCACAGGTTGAGCATATTCTGGCGCTCGACAGCACAGAGAACAAATGGCTGAGCAAGGCGCAAAAAGCTCTCAAACATGGCTCTCCTTTGAGCGCAGTATTAATTCAGGCGCAACTAAAGCGTGCAGAAGGCCTGTCACTGAAGGAGTGCTTCTTGCGTGAATTGGCGATGTCGGTTCACTGTGGTGAAGTGGGTGAGTTTCGAGAAGGTGTACGTGCACTGCTGATTGACAAAGACGGACAGCCTCAGTGGCAATTTAAGACCATTACAGACGTAGACAGCGCTGTGATTGAGCGCTTTTTTGCGCCACGCTGGGAAGAGAGTGAACATCCTCTGGCTGATCTATAAGGAATAAACACATGGCAAAGATTGGATTTATAGGTTTAGGAAACATGGGTGGCCCGATGGCGGCCAATTTAGTAAAAGCTGGTCATCAGGTGATGGTATTTGATCTAAGCGCAGAGGCAGTGAATCACCTTGTTTCAATGGGTGCTCATGCCGCAGACAAAGTGTCTGACGTGTGCTCAGGTGCCGATTTTGTTGTCAGCATGCTGCCAGCCAGCAAACACGTTCGTATGATTTATACTGGCGAAGATGGGTTAATCAACTATCTTGAAAAGTCGACGCTGGTGATTGACTGCTCGACAATCGATGCCGAATCAGCGCAGTTTGTTGGTAATGCACTGGCTGACGCGGGTATTGCGTTTGTAGATGCGCCCGTTTCAGGCGGCGTAGCCGGGGCTGCGGCAGGTACTTTAACCTTTATCGTGGGTGGCAGTGACGCAGATTTTAACAAAGCACAGACTGTCCTGAACGATATGGGTAAGAATATTTTCCATGCCGGGGCGGTGGGTGCAGGCCAGGTCGCTAAGATCTGTAATAATATGCTGCTATCAATACTCATGGCAGGCACCAGTGAAGCACTGCAAATGGGCGTTGACCACGGCCTTGATCCAAAAGTATTGAGTGAAATCATGCTCAACAGCTCGGGTCGCAACTGGACATTGGAGTTATACAACCCATGTCCGGACGTATTAGAGAATGTGCCTTCGTCAAATGGGTATAAACCTGGTTTTATGGTTGACTTGATGGCCAAAGACTTAGGGTTGGCGATGCAGGCGGCACAGCAAACAAATTCGGCTACGCCGATGGGGGCACTGGCAAAAAATCTCTACAACCTGATGCAGAATCAGGGCAGTGGCAGTGAAGATTTTAGTGCTATTTTTAAACTCTATTCACAGAAGCAGTAACAGAAGCAGGGTTGAAATATCATGGATATAAAGAACAAAACGGTGGTGATCACCGGTGGTGCGCAGGGCCTTGGCTTTGCGATGGCAACGGAAATGGCCAAAATGGGTGCCAAACTGGCATTGATAGATATGCAGGAAGAGCAGCTGCAAAGTGCAGCCGCTGAGCTCAGAACACTGGATGTTGAAGTAAAAACTTATGTGGCGAATGTGAGCCTGGAGAGCGATGTTGAACAGGTATTCAGCGACATAGTGGCTGACCTGGGTAACATTGCGGTATTGGTCAACAATGCGGGCATTTTACGCGATGGTCTGCTGTTAAAAGCCAAAGACGGTGAAGTGACGGATAAAATGTCACTACAGCAGTTCCAGTCGGTACTGGACGTTAACCTGACCGGGGTATTCCTGTGTGGTCGTGAAGCGGCAACTAAGATGGTAGAAGGCCAGGAAGGGGGCGTTATCATCAATATGTCGAGCGTGGCACGTGCGGGCAATATGGGTCAGACCAATTACTCGGCAGCTAAAGCTGGCGTCGTTGCTATGACTACATCCTGGGCGAAAGAGCTCGGCCGCTACGGTATTCGTGTTGGCGCAATTGCGCCAGGTGTCATCCGTACACAAATGACTGACGCAATGAAGCCTGAAGCCAAAGAACGCCTGCTGAAAATGAAACCCGTTGGACGTTTGGGTGAAGCTGGCGAGATTGCCCACACGGCAAAATATATTATCGAGAATGATTTCTTCACCGGTCGTGTTGTAGAAATTGACGGCGGGATCAGACTCTGATAAATTAATACTTAAGTATCGGTTTGCTTTTACTTTTGACCTAAAACCAATACAAAAGAATTCGCATACTTATGTTCCTTTATCTTCGCAAGAAGAAAGTGTGTTGAATCAAGCGGCAGGCCACGCATACCTGCCGCTTTTTAGTTTCTGGCGCACAAGTGTTTGGCGTATTGGCTTATCTACTTCTTTTCTGAGCATGCCTTTTGCTCTTTGAATATTATTGAAAAATTACATATTCTTTTAACTAATCCATTGCTAAAGTAGCGCATTACTCATTATTTATCGTTACGAACAAGGGACGACTTTGATTGATTTTGTAGCCACTTTTATCTTCTTTTTTGCGGTTATCGACCCCATAGGCACGATACCCGTATTTATTGCGGTTACGCGTGGCTATGATGCCGCAGCGAAACGCAAAATTGCCGTGATTGCGAGTCTGGTTGCCGCGGCTTTGCTGGTGTTTTTTGCTGTTGCGGGTGAGATTCTACTGACTGCGATGGGGATCCCGCTGGCAGCTTTTCAGATTGCCGGTGGCATTGTGCTGTTCTTATTTGCATTGTCGATGATCTTTGGTGAGAGTAAGCCGGAAGAAGAGGTCCGGTTAATTAAAGACCACCGTGAAACTGCGATATTCCCGTTGGCGGTCCCATCGATCGCCAGCCCAGGTGCAATGCTTGCGTGTGTTTTGTTAACTGAGAATGCGCGTTTTAATATTTTCGAGCAAGTGCAGACGGTGGCTATGATGCTCGCGGTGATTTTACTGACGTTACTACTGATGCTGGTAGCAAGTAGCGTTCATAAGGTCATCGGTAATGCCGGTGCCAGTGTTATCAGTCGGGTAATGGGATTGATATTGGCATCCGTGGCGGTGACCAATGCATTAGCGGGTTTTGTGAGTTACTTCGATAAGTAAAGATTAGCTGGAAAAGCAGCCTAAGGGCTCGGGAAAGTTGGAAAAGCAGCCCTAGGGCTGCTAAACCAGTATAGAGTGGTGTGTCAGCTGGATTGCTGATTACGTTCTGCCCAGGCTTTATTAACAGAGCGACGCCACAAGAAGTCAATAACGAAAAAGCCCAGAATCGCAGCCATGCAGGCGCAGATCAACGAGCCGAGCATAAAAGCGGGGCCGATAGTCGACAGGCTCTCTACCAGCCAACTCCAGCTGGCTTCAAAATGAAACGGTTGCTCCTCCTGACCCAGTGCAAACGCACCCACCTGATATGATGCATAAAAAATTGGAGGCATAGTAAGGGGGTTCGTGATCCACACCAGTGCAATAGAAAGTGGCAGATTTACTCTGAAAGGAATAGCCAGGGCGGCTGCAAGAACCATTTGAAAAGGAACAGGGATGAACGCAAAGAACAGGCCTACGGAAAAGGCCCCACGCGCCGAGCGGCGATTTAAATGCCAAAGATTTGCATCATGTAACAAACTACCGAATATTTTCAGCGACTTTTGCTGTTTGATCTTATTGTGATCGGGTAGAAACCGTTGGATCGTCTTCTTTGGCATGTTAAGCAACCATTTACATCGATATTGATCTGCTGCGGCCTGATCAGCGGGTGCCTGATCTCAGTATTTTATCTGGGTCAGTGGCAGTGGTTTGTCTGCTCAGGCGTGCTCCTTTTTCTCTGCGGGTATTTTAAGACTTTTTCGAGTGTTTTGGCAGGTTTTATTTTAGGTATTTTTGTGACGGTTTGTCACTATTGGCTGGTTTATGCGCCACCGCTTGCTGAAAAAGGCTTAGAGCAGAACATTGAGGTGGTGGGTACTGTGAGCAAAATCATTGGTACAGGCGCGAACCCTTATGTCACGCTAGAGCTGGCAAGCATA
This sequence comes from Pseudoalteromonas sp. AWH4_217, assembly GCF_056161105.1. Classification (NCBI taxonomy): domain Bacteria; kingdom Pseudomonadati; phylum Pseudomonadota; class Gammaproteobacteria; order Alteromonadales; family Pseudoalteromonadaceae; genus Pseudoalteromonas; species Pseudoalteromonas sp. AWH4_217. The sequence goes on from NZ_JBSWYM010000010.1 coordinate 217,426, forward strand.
GGCCAGTATAAGGTGCCCCGGTATCGCCGTGTACGCGCAAATGTGTCACTAAGTGGCGCGTTGCCCAATGACTTACATGGCGCAACACTGGCAGGCATGGCGACACTTAAACCGTTTCGCAGTCGAAAAAACTTCTCGGTATTTGACGCTGAGCTTTATGCCTTTCGCAATCAGGTACTCTACAAAGGCCGTCTGTCAGTGGAGGATGCAAGTTACGAACATAGCGAACGCTTGCGGACGACCTATCGCACTTGGGTGTCACAGGCGCTGGATGGATTGCATTTTAGCTGGTTTTACTATGTGATACTGACGGGAGATAAAAGCGCGGTACCGCAAGCCGATAAAGCTTACTTTCAATCGCTGGGTCTCAGTCATTTGCTGGCCATTTCCGGCCTGCATGTGGCCATTGTATTTGCGCTGAGCTTTGGTCTGTGCAAACTTGCCCTGGCTTTAATGTGGTCGCGTTTGGCTCAGCATCATAATTATCAGCTGGGCTACTTTACCTTTGCGCTGCTCTTAAGCGGGGTGTATGTCTGGCTCAGTGGTATGCAGGTGTCAGCGCAGCGCGCCTGGTTAATGGCCTTGCTGGGCGCATGTTGCTTTTTGTTTGCCCGGCGCCTGAGTCCTGCACGAACCTTAATCTATGCCCTGGCGGTGATCTTATTAGCTAATCCCTTTGCTGTGCTCAATCTGGGGCTGTATTTTTCTTTCTTTGCAGTGGCCACTATTTTTATGGTGTTTCGTAACGTAGTGCGTGAATCACAACGCCTGTCCCGAGTTAAACTGCTGTTATATTTACAATGTGGCTTATTTGCGGCTCTGTTGCCGCTTACCCTTTATTCCTTCCATGGCTTTAGCATGAGCAGCATACCGATCAACCTGGTGGTGATTCCATTGTTGTCGGTAGTGATTTTTCCGCTGCTGTTGACACATCTGCTCAGCGTAATGACCACGGGCTGGGCCGTTTTAGCTCTACCAGATGCCATGCTTAACTCGGCCTATCAGTGGCTAAACGCTTTTCCTTACCACTGGTGGCATACTGGCGCGATGGCACCAGAGCTGGTGATACTGAGCTACTTAGCGTTACTACTGTGTATGAGTACCTTAACCCGGCCATTTGCCTGGGTTCCGGTGTCTGCCGCCCTGATGGTAAACTTCTCCGAACGGCCACCCGACTGGCAGGTAGACGTTTTTGATGTTGGGCATGGCACAGCGGTACTGGTCACTGCTCAGGGCAATGGCGTGCTTATTGACCTTGGCGCCAGTTATTTTTCGCGTTATTCGCTGTTTGAAAATGTGATTAAGCCTTATTTGCAGGCGCATCGTATTACCCTTGTGCATACCGTGATCAGCCATGACGACAGTGATCATAACGGCGGGCTCGCTGACTTATACCGTTTCGATGGTGGCCGCTCCCTGGAACAGTTTCACCAGGGAGATGGCAAGGCGCTGTGCACACTCAAAACGGTGCAAATGGGCAAACTGAGTATCGAGTCTCTGTGGCCAGTTGAGCCAATGAGCAGCGACAATAACAATTCCTGCGTGGTGAGGATAAGTGATGGCACGACCGAGCTGTTACTACCCGGAGACATAGAGCAGGTTGCAGAAAAGGCACTGTTGGCATTGCAAGGGGAAAAGCTGCCATCGGAGATACTGATTGCTCCCCACCACGGCAGCAATACATCATCAAGTATGGCGTTTGTCTCTGCCGTTGCACCTAAATGGGTGGTGTTCTCGCGAGGATACCATTCTCCATGGCGCTTGCCACACGAAGAGGTGGTGGCGCGTTATCAATCGACGGGCAGCCAGATGCTGGATACCGCCACTGCTGGTCAGGTTCGATTCAAAATTACCGGGACAGAAGTTCAACTGGAAACCGCCCGCGACAGGAAAAGTTTTTGGTTCTTAAGATAATGCATTCAGTTTTGCCATCAGTACAGCTACAATACGCGGGTTATGACGTACCAGAGAGACACTATGCAACAATCCGCCAAGCAGATCTACAAGCGGCTTCTGAGTTACACCTTCGATTTTAAAGTGCCGGCCTTGTTTGCCATCATTGGCATGCTCGGTTACGCCGCCATGGATGCGCTGTTCGTTCAGCTAATGCAGCCGTTTATTGACGATGGCCTGACAGAGCGCAATGCCGAAGTGTTAAAAATGGCACCCATAGTGGTAGTGTTGCTGGTTATTGGGCGCGGTATTTTCAACTACATGGCATCGTATTGTCTGAGTTATGTGGGCTCTCAGGTGGTAAGAAAGCTGCGTCAGTCTTTGTTTGAACACATGCTGTTCTTACCTGTAAGCTTTCACGATCAGCACTCCAATGGCGAAATGATCTCAAAAATCACCTTTGATACTGAGCAAGTGCAACAGGCCGTGACCCGTGCTTTGCAGGTAATGATCCGCGAAGGCGCTTTTGTACTGTTTTTGCTGGTGGTAATGTTCAACGCCAGCTGGCAATTGTCTTTGATATTTTTAGTTGTGATTCCTATCGTCGGCGTGATAGTGAACCTGGTCTCTAAGCGCTTTCGAAAAATTTCAAAGAATATTCAGGATGCCATGGGTGAAGTAACCCGTAGCTCAGAGCAGATGCTGGCCGGGCATAAAGTGATCCATGGTTTCGGTGGTCAGGACAAAGAGATAACTCACTTTGCCGATGTGAATAACCGCAATCGCCAGCAACGTGTAAAGATGGATGCAACGCGTGCACTGAGCGTGTCTGTGATCCAAATTATTGCAGCCAGCGCCATGGCATTCATCCTGGCTATCATCGCGATGCCAGAAATGATAGATACCATCTCATCGGGCACCTTTGTGTCGCTGACTACCTCTATGATGATGATGCTCAGACCGCTTAAGCAGCTGGCGAATGTGAACAGTGATCTGCAGCGCGGTATTGCTGCAGCGACCAGTATTTTTGAAATTCTGGACAAAGAGCAGGAAAAGAATACCGGCGAACTTGAGGCAGACAGAGTAAAAGGCGAGATCGCGGTCTCAGGCGTGACATTCCGTTACCCGGGCAAAGATGAAGCCGTCATTAAATCCTTATCATTACAAATTCCGGCAGGTCAAAGTATCGCGCTAGTGGGCCGCAGTGGGTCGGGTAAGTCGACTTTATCGAACCTGCTGCCGCGTTTTTACGACTGGGATGAAGGAGAGATCACCCTGGATGGGGTGAAACTTCAGGACTACACACTATCCTCGCTGCGTAAGCAGTTTGCACTGGTGTCACAACAGGTCGTGCTGTTTAACGACACCATTGCCAACAATATTATGTATGGACTGGAGCGCGCTTATTCTCAGGAAGAGCTGGAGCAGGTAGCAAAGCAGGCCCATGTCTGGGAGTTTGTTAAAGACTTGCCTGAGGGTTTGAATACTATGGTGGGTGAAAACGGTGTCATGTTGTCCGGCGGGCAGCGTCAGCGCATTGCCATCGCCCGCGCGATTGTTAAAAACGCCCCCATTTTGATTCTCGATGAAGCGACTTCGGCACTGGATACCGAGTCGGAACGGTTGATCCAGCAAGCGCTCGACAACCTGATGAAAGATAAAACCTCCATTGTGATAGCACACCGCCTGTCTACCATTGAGCAGTCAGACTGTATTTATGTTCTCGATCAGGGTCGTATTGTTGAGCAGGGTAAACACCAGGCACTGCTTGAGCAAAAGGGCATTTATGCCGCGTTATGCCAGATGCAATACGGTGAGCAGGCATGAATCGCTTAGAGCGCAGCTGGTATCAGCCATTAGGGCTGTTAAATATCTTACTGCTGCCTTTGTCAGGCTTATTTTGGCTATTGAGCTCACTGCGCAGGGGGCTATTTAAGCTGGGCCTCAAGCGAGTCTATAAAGCGCCCGTACCGGTGATCATCGTTGGTAATATCGGTATAGGTGGCAACGGTAAAACACCGTTCGTGCTGTGGCTGGTGCCATACCTTGAGTCTTTGGGCCTGAAAGTAGCCGTGATCAGCCGGGGCTATGGTGCAAAGCCTCCCGGTCTGCCATACCGAGTGACGGACAACAGCAGCGCCGCAGAAGCGGGAGATGAGCCGTTATTGATATACAAGCGGCTGGGTTGTCCTGTGATGATAGGTGGCGACCGTCAGGCCAGCATTGAAATGCTGATGCGTGAAGACAAACCAGATATTATAGTCAGTGACGATGGCCTGCAGCACTATCAGCTGGCCCGAGATATCGAGATTTGTATTGTTGATGCACAACGCCGTTTTGGCAACAGTCTGCTGCTACCGGCTGGTCCTTTACGCGAAACATCAGGGCGTCTCAAGCACACAGATCTGGTTGTCTATAATGGAGAATCAGACGGGGTTGGTTATGAGCTGGCTCGCAGTGGCTATTTCAGCGTGAAAGACAATCAGGCGGTTGCGCGAACCGCCGGGCAGGGCGTTGCCGTAAGCGCCATTGGTAACCCGCAGCGATTTGAACAGTCCTTGCGCTCAGATGGCATTGAACTGACCGCTACACTGCATTTTGCCGATCACCATGCCTACAGCGCAGCCGACTTTGCCACGTGCGAAGATCAGGCTGTCTTTATGACCGAAAAAGACGCCGTAAAATGCCAGTCATTCGGCAAAGAAAATTGGTATTATTTAAAAGTAGAAGCCCAGCCCAGTGCTGCGCTTATACAACAACTGAATTCGTTATTAAAACAAAAAGGGATAGTCAACCATGGCCTTTGACACTAAATTACTCGAGATTATTGCTTGTCCGGTTTGCAAAGGAAAACTGAGATTTGACAAAGACAATCAGGAGCTGATCAGCACGGCTGCGAAACTGGCTTACCCTGTCAGAAACGACATTCCAGTACTACTGGAAAACGAAGCGCGCGAATTATCCCTTGAAGAGGTCGAAAAGTGGAATTCATAGTCGTTATTCCGGCGCGTTACGCTTCAACCCGTCTGCCAGGCAAACCGCTTGCTGACATTTGTGGTAAACCCATGATCCAGCATGTGTTCGAGCAGGCGCAAAAGTCTGGCGCCAAAGCCGTTTACATCGCGACCGACAACACTCAGGTGTTTGAGCGCGCTAAAGCCTTTACAGAGAACGTACTGATGACCCGAGAAGATCATCAGTCGGGGACTGAGCGCCTTGCAGAGGTGGTTGATCAGTTGGGGCTGGCCGACGATACCTTAGTGGTTAATGTGCAGGGCGATGAGCCCTTACTGGCGCCGGAAAACATCACTCAGGTGGCGACCTTACTGCATGAAGCTCAGGAAGCGCCGATGGCTACGCTGAGCGTTGATGTGACGGATGTGCAGGAAGTACTGAATCCCAATGCCGTTAAAGTGGTTCAGGACGCCCATCACAATGCGCTGTACTTTTCCCGCGCTTCCATCCCGTTTCAGCGTGACAGCATGATGGAGCTCGATGAGAGTAAAATTCCACTGGCACATTTTCAACGTCATGTGGGTATCTATGCCTATCGCGCCGGGTTTATTAAAACCTATCTGGCCTTACCGGTTTCTCCGCTGGAAGGGCAGGAATCGCTTGAGCAATTGCGTGTGTTATACCACGGTTATCGTATCAAAATTGCCAAGGCGTGTCGTCCGGTTTATGCCGGGGTTGATACACCGGAAGACTTAAAACGCGTCGTAGAGTACCTCAATGGCGCCCTTTGAGGTGATCGCCAGCCACCCGGACTTTGTGGTGGCACATAAACCCGCCGGGGTGAGTTTTCACAGTGAGCACGAAAGCGGCTTTGTTGCGTTATTGGCTGAGCAGTTGGGTGAGCAGCTTTACCCGGTTCACCGACTCGATAAGGTAACGTCCGGCTTGCTGGTACTGGCGCGCTCAAGTCAAGCCGCAGCCAGGCTAACTGAGTTGTTTACCAGTCGCGCCGTAGATAAGTTTTATCTGGCACTCATCGATAGCAAACCCAAAAAGAAGCAAGGCTGGGTTAAAGGCGACATGGCTAAATCCCGGCGCGGCACTTATAAGCTGTTAACCAGTCAAGACAACCCGGCTGTTACGCGCTTTTACAGTGCCAGCATAGCACCGGGTCTCAGAGCCTGTTTACTCAAGCCATACAGCGGCAAAACACACCAGTTGCGGGTTGCGCTAAAAAGCTTGTCAGCGCCTATCCTCGGCGATGTCAGCTATGGTGGCAGTGAAGCCGACAGAGTTTATCTGCACGCATATTGTTTGAGCTTTAAATGGGACAACGAAAGAATGACATTTTACGCTTTGCCTCAGGGCGGAGCACGGTTTGCTGAGCTGGCAGACACAGAAGTAATGCAAAGCTGGGCAAAGCCCAGAGAGTTAGAGTGGTAATATGACGCAAGATACATCCTTAAGATTTGGTGGCATCGGCCGCTTGTATGGTGATACAGAGCTTGCCTGGCTTGGCGAAGCCAGTTTCTGTGTTATCGGCATTGGCGGCGTAGGTAGCTGGGTAGCAGAAGCTCTGGCGCGCACCGGCATAGGTAAAATTACCCTGATTGATCTGGATGATATTTGTGTCACAAATATCAATCGCCAGCTGCATGCAAAAACTGAGACCATAGGCCAGCCTAAAGTCGAAGCCATGCAAGCGCGTTGTCAGTCCATCAATCCGGATTGTCAGGTTGAGGTGATAGATGACTTTATCACCCTGGATAATATCAAAGAGCATATTCAGGGTTTTGATTATGTCATCGAATGTATTGATGCGGTCAAAGAAAAAGCGGCATTGATCGCTCACTGTAAAAGGCAAAAAATTCCGGTGATCACCACAGGCGGCGCGGGTGGTCAGACAGATCCAAGTCAGATCTGTTATGGGGATGTGGCCAAAACCACTCATGACCCTTTACTTGCAAAAGTCCGATACCTGCTGCGTAAGCAGTATAACTTCACCACCAATCCGAAGCGTAAGTTTGCTGTAGACTGTGTGTATTCAACCGAGCAACTGGTTTATCCAACGGGAGATGGTAGTGTCTGTAAGGCCAAACAAATGGCCGATGGCAGTAAGAATATGGACTGTGCGACCGGATTTGGCTCTGCCACTATGGTGACGGGCAGCTTTGGCTTTTTTGCTGCGGCAAAGGCGATCCGCAAGTACTTAGACAAGCGCGCACGCGAAGCGGGCTAGTTCGCTACGGTTATTTCAGGTGCTATTGCAGCACCTGAAGTTGTTGATGGATACGTTCTACGATTGCACGTACTCCATTGCCGCGAGACGGGCTCAGGTGCTTGATCAGTCCCAGCTTGTCAAACAGCTCATAGCCATCAAGTTTACCTGCTTCTTGCGGTAACTGGTTGTTATAGCATGCAAGGATAATTGCCAGTAAACCTTTGACTATGCGGGTGTCTGAGTCTGCTATCAGTACCAGGCGTTGCTGTTGCTCATCCAGGTCAAGGTGTAACCAGACTTTACTCTCACAGCCTTTCACCAGCGCGTCATCCGTTTTTAGTGCATCCGGCATGGCCGGTAGTGCCTTGCCCAGTAGCATGATTTCGCGATACTTGCCCTGCCAGGCGCCGTGCTGCGCCAAGGTGTGCTCTATGTGTGATAAGTCCATAATTACTCTTCTAATAAACTGATGGTGTCTTTCAGTGCAACAATAAACCGACGGATGTCTTGCTGGTTGTTGTAAAACGCCAGGCTGACACGAATGGTACCTTCAATGCCCAAATGGGCCATCAAAGGTTGTGTGCAGTGGTGGCCGCTTCTGACGGCAATACCATGGGTATTGAGTAAGGTTGCCAGATCGTAATGGTGCTCGTTTTTGTAGCTAAAACTGACAGTGCCGACGTTGTTAGCGGTATCGCCCCAAATCCGGATCCCGTCAATTTCGTTTAGTTGCTGAAGCAGGCTCTGATACAGTGATTGTTCATGCCGGAATAATGCGTCATGATCTTGTGCTGACAGGTAATCAAGGGCTGCGCCAAAGCCGATAACACCGGCAATATTAGGTGTGCCTGGCTCAAATTTTTCAGGCGCCGGGCGAAAGGTGGTGCCACTAAAACTGACTGTGTCTATCATTTCGCCACCGCTTTGATAAACGGGCAGGGCATTGAGCAACTCATAGCGACCGTAGAGGCCACCAAGCCCGGTTGGCCCCAGTGCTTTGTGTGCAGAAAACACATAAAAATCGCAATCCAGCTGCTGTAAATCAGGGCGCAAATGCAAAAAAGATTGAGCACCATCTACCACTGTAACCGTGCCTGAGCTTTTACCGCTTGCTATCAATGCAGCCACATCATTGATATTGCCCAGCGCATTCGAGGCATGACAAATACTCATTACTTTGGGTTTTAATTTCTCTATCAAAGCTTTAGCTTGTTCAAGCTGGAGAATACCTTGTGCATCGACGGGCAACAATTCAATGCGTGCACCTGTGCGCTGCGCCGCGAGTTGCCAGGGTACGATATTGGCGTGATGCTCCAAAGGAGACAACAAGATCACATCATCTTTTTTTAAGCTGTCGCTCAGTCCATACGCAATTAAATTCAAAGAGGCGGTAGCGCCACTGGTCCAGACAATCTCCCGGTTTTGCACATTAAGAAATTGCGCTAATTTGCCCCGTACAGCCTCATAGGCCGTAGTTGCCTGCTCACTCAGTGTGTGTAAACCTCGGTGTACGTTGGCGTTCTGAAACTGGTAAAAATCCTTTACAGTCCGGATCACCTGATTGGGTTTCTGGGTGGTGGCAGCGGAGTCAAGATAACACAAAGGCTGGTCGTCAACCGAGACCTCAAATATGGGGAAATCACGCCGAAGTTGTATGCAAGGGTTATCGTTCAAAAGGGTCTCCTACTGCGCCTGAGCAGGCGGATTTTACCGGATTTATATGGGCTTGCAAGTCTGCCTGAAGACCTGGCACAAAAAAGGGCTGCCAATGGCAACCCTTTTCAAAGTGTCAGTTAAGCGATGCTTATCTGTCACCTTCTTTTTTGTAGTCACGTGCAGTGTAACCTGTGTACAGCTGACGTGGACGACCAATTTTGTGGCCCGGCTGAGACAGCATTTCGTTCCAGTGTGAGATCCAGCCAACAGTACGAGACATAGCGAAGATCACAGTGAACATGCTGGTCGGAATACCGATAGCCTTCAGGATGATACCTGAGTAGAAATCAACATTCGGGTAAAGCTTCTTCTCAACGAAGTAAGGGTCTTCCAGTGCGATCTGCTCAAGTTTCATTGCAACGTCAAGCAATGGATCCTGAATGTTCAGCTCTTTCAGAACTTCGTGACAAGTTTGACGCATTACGGTCGCACGCGGGTCGAAGTTTTTGTATACGCGGTGACCAAAGCCCATCAGACGGAACGGGTCGTTCTTGTCTTTTGCTTTTGCAACGTATTCGTCGATACGGTCAACAGTACCAATTTCTTCCAGCATGTTCAGACACGCTTCGTTTGCACCACCGTGCGCAGGACCCCATAGTGACGCGATACCCGCTGCGATACATGCATAAGGATTAGCGCCTGAAGAACCAGCAAGACGTACCGTTGAAGTAGACGCGTTTTGCTCATGGTCTGCGTGTAGCATGAAGATACGGTCCATTGCTTTAGCCAGTACAGGGTTAACCTTGTACTCTTCAGCAGGGACTGAGAACATCATGTGCAGGAAGTTTTCTGCGTAGCTCAGGTCGTTACGTGGGTAAACGAACGGCTGGCCTGTGTTGTACTTGTACGCCATCGCAGCAATGGTAGGCAGTTTAGCAACCAGTTTGATTGCACAACGCATACGCTGATCTGCGTCTGAGATGTCCAGGTCGTCGTGATAGAACGAAGACAATGCACCAACCACACCACACAGCATCGCCATTGGGTGAGAATCAACGCGGAAGCCCTGGAAGAACGACGCAATTTTCTCATGCAGCATAGTGTTGTGCGTAATGTTCTTTGCAAATTCTTCAAGTTGCGCATCGTCTGGTAATTCACCGTTCAGAAGCAGGTAGCACAGCTCAATGTAGTTAGATTGCTCTGCTAATTGCTCGATTGGGTAACCACGGTGTAGTAGTACACCCTTTGCACCATCGATATAAGTAATAGATGATTCGCAAGAGCCAGTCGACATAAAACCAGGGTCGTATGTGAAGAAGCCGTGAGCGCCAAGTGTGCGGACGTCGACTACGTCCTGGCCAGCAGTGCCAGAGTAGATCGGGAGTTCGATCGGATCATGACCATCGATATGGACTGTGGCTTTCTTATCTGCCATCTATTTATCTCCTATGAAATAACAATATTCTGATTGTTATGTTGTGATACTAATGTTAAGCAAATTCAGATCATTCTAACTTAAAATAGGGGTGGAAAGTCAATTTTTCTGAGAATTATGCACAAATGTATGATAAATATTCTACGCCGTTTAAATATTATACCATCGGCTAATTCGCAAGCGTCTCAATCTAAACAAGAATTGTAAAAGGCCGCTCGGCCTTATATACTATCTACGGTTTTATACCGTGTCGTCTGTGGGTAAACCTATTTTTACATTGGCATTTTCACAAAGTGAACCGCTCAGTGTTTAAACAGGTATATCTAGAGTGTGCCATTTGTGCAACCAGCGCAAGTGGTTTTATAAAAACAAGTAGATGAGCTCCTTTGTGAGCAAGATGGGCAAGTAACTGTGAAAAAGCAAAGACCTGTAAATCTAGATCTTACGACTATATCTATGCCACCTACGGCAAAAGCGTCGATTTTGCACCGTATCACCGGTGTTGCGTTATTCTTCGCATTGACCTTTGTCATTTGGGCGTGGTCTGAGTCTCTTTCTTCTCCTGAAGGGTTTGAATTTGTTAAAGAGCTAATGACTGGCTTTATTGCAAAATTCATTGCGTGGGGCACCCTGACTGTATTGTCTTACCACATCATTGGTGGCGTACGTCACATGATCCAAGACATGGGTCACTGGGAAGAATTAGAATCGGGCAACACCAGTGCAAAAATCGCATTGGCGCTGTGGGTAATCGTAGCCATCCTGGCAGGAGTGTGGATATGGTCTTAAATCAAGCAACTCTGAAGCGCGACGGTGTGCAAGACTATGTGTCATTGCGCGCGACTGCACTAATCATCCTGGCTTATTCGGTATTTATCGTTGGCTATTTTCTGCTAACGCCCGAAATCAGCTATGAAGCCTGGACAGGTTTATTCTCAAACCTGGCCGTTAAAGCGGCAACTTTCATCACACTGGTATGCATCATGGTCCACACTCGCATTGGTTTGTGGCAGGTTCTGACGGACTACGTTAAGTGTTCAACGATGCGTTCTGTGCTGGGCTTTGTACTTAATCTGATGGCACTGGCGTATGTTGCTGTTGGCCTGTTTGTATTGTGGGGTGTTTAAGTGAAATATAATGTTCGTGAATTTGACGCTGTTGTAGTTGGCGCCGGTGGTGCTGGCATGCGTGCAGCGCTTGCGATTTCTGAGTCAGGCAAAACTTGTGCATTGATCTCTAAAGTATTCCCGACACGTTCTCATACGGTATCTGCACAGGGTGGTATCACAGTTGCGCTGGGTAACTCCCACGAAGACAACTGGGAATGGCACATGTACGACACGGTAAAGGGTTCTGATTACATTGGTGACCAGGATGCCATCGAGTACATGACCAAAACGGGTCCTGAGGCAATCACTGAACTTGAAAACATGGGCCTGCCTTTCTCTCGTTTCGAGAACGGCCGTGTTTATCAGCGTCCTTTCGGTGGTCAGTCTAAGAATTTCGGTGGTGAGCAGGCTGCACGTACGGCAGCAGCGGCAGACCGTACAGGTCACGCATTGCTACACTGCTTGTACCAGCAAAACGTTAAGAACAAAACTAACGTTTTCTCTGAGTGGTACGCACTTGATTTGGTTAAAAACGACAAAGGCGACGTAGTCGGTGTAACTGCAATCGACATCGAAAGCGGCGAAGTTGTTTACTTCAAGTCTAAAGCGGTTGTTTTGGCAACCGGTGGTGCAGGTCGTATCTACGCATCAACTACTAACGCACACATTAACACTGGTGACGGTGTTGGTATGGCGGTTCGTGCTGGCATCTCTATGCAGGACATGGAAATGTGGCAGTTCCACCCAACCGGTATCGCGGGTGCGGGTACGCTGGTAACTGAAGGTTGTCGTGGTGAAGGTGGTTACCTTCTCAATAAAGACGGCGAGCGTTTCATGGAACGTTATGCGCCTAACGCGAAAGACCTTGCGGGTCGTGACGTTGTTGCGCGTGCAATGATGACCGAAATCCGTGAAGGCCGTGGTTGTGAAGGCCCTTGGGGTACTCACATTAAGCTTAAGCTTGACCACCTTGGTGAAGAAATGCTTAACCTGCGTCTGCCTGGCGTATGTGACCTGTCTAAGACATTTGCTCACGTTGACCCAGCTAAAGAGCCAATTCCGGTTATCCCAACCTGTCACTACATGATGGGTGGTGTACCGACCAACGTAAATGGTCAGGTACTGAACGTGAATGAAAACGGCGAAGAGCGCATCATTGAAGGTCTGTTCGCGGTAGGTGAAATTGCGTGTGTATCTGTACACGGTGCAAACCGTCTGGGTGGTAACTCACTGCTTGACCTGGTGGTATTCGGTCGTGCGGCAGGTAACTTCCTGGGTACTTACCTGCAAGGCTTCGAGTCTACAGGTGATGCATCTTCTGATGACGTTGAGCAGGCATTTGCACGCTTCAACCGTTGGGAGTCTTCAGAGAAAGGCAAAGGCGAAGATCCGGTTCAGATCAAGAAAGATCTACAAGAATGTATGCAGCTTAACTTCTCGGTATTCCGTGAAGGTGACGCGATGGCAGACGGCCTTAAAGAACTTAAAGAGATCCGTGAGCGTCTTAAGTTTGCGCGTCTTGACGACAAGTCTACTGAGTTCAACACCCAGCGTATCGAGTGCTTAGAGCTTGATAACCTGATGGAAACAGCTTATTCAACAGCCGTTGCAGCTAACTTCCGTACAGAAAGCCGTGGTGCGCACTCGCGCTTTGACTTCCCTGAGCGTGACGATGAGAACTGGCTGTGCCACTCTCTGCATCACCCAGAGTCAGACACGATGACTAAGCGTGAAGTAAACTTTGCGCCTAAGACTCGTGAAGCATTCCCACCGAAAGCACGTACATACTAGGAGCTAAGCGATGGCAACTTTAGAATTATCTGTTTATCGTTACAACCCTGACGTAGATTCAGCACCTCGTATGCAAGATTACAAGCTGGAGGTTGAAGAAGGTCGTGACATGATGGTGCTAGATGCACTGTTAATGTTGAAAGAACAAGATCCAACACTGTCTTTCCGTCGTTCATGCCGTGAAGGTGTGTGTGGTTCAGATGGTGTAAACATGAATGGCAAGAACGGTCTGGCTTGTATTACACCTTTATCTGCACTGCAAAAAGGTGGTAAAGGCAAGATCATCGTTCGTCCATTACCGGGTCTGCCAGTTATCCGTGACCTGGTTATCGACATGAGCCAGTTCTACACACAATACGAGAAGGTAAAACCTTACCTGATCAACGACAAGCCAACCGGCGGTGAAGAGCGTCTTCAAAGCATTGAAGAGCGTGACAAGCTGGATGGCCTGTACGAGTGTATTCTGTGTGCATGTTGTTCAACGTCATGTCCGTCGTTCTGGTGGAACCCAGATAAATTTATCGGTCCTGCGGGCCTTCTTCACGCGTATCGCTTCCTGGCTGACAGCCGTGATACAGCGACAGAAGAGCGTCTGGCTGACCTTGATGACGCGTTCAGCGTCTTCCGCTGTCACAGTATCATGAACTGTGTAAGCGTTTGTCCGAAAGGCTTGAATCCTACTAAGGCGATCGGACACATTAAATCTATGTTGTTAAATCGTTCGGTTTAATACATATTTAAATCTACAGATGGCATGCTCAGCATGCCATCTTGTTTTCGTTTAAGTTTCTGCGCTAGAAAAAGGGCTAATAAATGCACGAAGGTGTGATGAAGGCATGGCTGGAATCTTCGCACTTATACGGCGGCAACGTTGCATATGTTGAAGATTTATATGAGGCGTATCTTGATGATGCGGCTTCAGTGCCAGAAGAATGGCGAGAAGTGTTTGATCAACTGCCAAAGGTAGAAGGCGTTGACGTTGATGTTAAGCATTCGGAGATCAAATCTCAGTTTGCTGACCTTGCTAAAAACAAACACAGAGAAGTAATCGTTTCTGCAGAAGGTGCGGCAGATGCAAAACAGGTTCGTGTTTTGCAGCTTATTAATGCATTCAGATTCAGAGGTCACCAAAACGCAAACCTGGATCCTTTGGGTCTATGGCAGCGTGATCGAGTTCGCGAACTCGACCTGGCCTACCATGATTTAGATAATGCCGACCTGGAAAAAGAATATAACGTTGGCTCTTTTGCTTCAGGCCAAGAGACAATGAAGTTAAAAGACTTATACAACGCACTGAAAACCACTTACTGTGGTTCTGTTGGTGCCGAGTATATGCACATTACTTCAACAGAAGAAAAACGTTGGTTACAGCAACGCATCGAATCTACCTTCGCTCAGCCTAAATTCAACAAAGAAACTAAGCTTCGCATTCTAAAAGGCCTGACCGCTGCTGATGGTCTGGAAAAATACTTAGGTGCTAAATTCCCAGGCGCAAAACGTTTCTCGCTGGAAGGCGGTGATGCACTGGTTCCTATGCTGAAAGAGCTGGTACATCGTGCCGGTGAAAGTGGCCAGGAAGAAGTGGTCATAGGTATGGCACACCGTGGTCGTCTGAACGTATTGGTCAACGTACTGGGTAAAAACCCACAAGTACTGTTCGACGAGTTCGCGGGCAAATACGGCGAATCAGCAGGCTCTGGTGACGTAAAATACCACATGGGTTACTCGTCTGACTTCGCAACGCAGGGCGGCAATGTTCACATGGCACTGGCGTTCAACCCGTCTCACCTTGAGATCGTTAACCCGGTGGTTATGGGCTCGGTACGTGCGCGTCTTGACCGTCTAAACTGTAAGAGCGGTTCTAAAGCACTTCCTATCACTATTCATGGTGACTCAGCCATCGCCGGCCAGGGCGTAGTACAAGAGACATTCAACATGTCTCAGACGCGTGCTTATGGTGTGGGTGGTTCAATCCGCATCGTGGTGAACAACCAGGTTGGTTTCACTACATCAAACCAGGAAGATACGCGTTCAACTGAGTACTGTACTGATATCGCTAAGATGGTTCAGGCGCCAATTTTCCACGTTAACGCGGATGACCCGGAAGCGGTTGCGTTCGTGACGCAAGTTGCGCTTGATTTCCGTAACAAGTTTAAGCGCGATGTAGTGATCGACCTGGTTTGTTACCGTCGTCATGGCCACAATGAAGCCGACGAGCCGAATGCAACTCAGCCTCTGATGTATCAGAAAATCAAAAAGCACCCGGTACCGCGTCAGATTTATGCTGACAGGCTGGTATCAGAAGGTGTACTGAGCGCAGATGAAGCGAAGACGCTGGCAGATGACTACCGTAACGGTCTGGACAAAGGCCAGATTGTGGTTGAAGAAATTCAGCCTGAGACCAAGCACTCTTCAGACTGGTCTAAGTACGTTGGTCATGACTGGGACACGGCTTACGAGGCAAGTGTTCCGGTTGAGAAGCTTAAAGAGTTGAGCGAAAAAATCTCGACTTACCCGGCTGATCACAAAGCACAGTCGCGCGTTAAGAAAATTTACGACGACCGTAAAACAATGGCCAGTGGCGAAAAGCTACTTGACTGGGGTATGGCAGAAACACTTGCCTACGCAACCTTGGTAGATCAGGGTACAGACATTCGTCTGACTGGTCAGGATTCAGGTCGTGGTACTTTCTTCCACCGTCATGCGGTTGTTCACAACCAGGCTGATGCTTCAACTTACCTGCCGCTGCAAAACGTTCGTGACGATCAGGGTCTGTTTGAAGTATATGACTCAGTATTGTCTGAAGAAGCAGTACTGGCGTTCGAATACGGTTATGCAACTGCTGAGCCAACTTCATTGGTACTGTGGGAAGCACAATTTGGTGACTTCGCTAACGGTGCCCAGGTAGTATTCGACCAATTCCTGAGCTCAGGTGAACAAAAGTGGGGCCGTCTGTGTGGTCTGACTTTATTACTGCCACACGGTTACGAAGGTCAGGGTCCTGAGCACAGCTCGGCGCGTCTTGAGCGTTACCTGCAACTGTGTGCAGACCACAACATGCAAGTGTGTGTACCAAGTACGCCTGCACAGGTTTATGCCATGTTACGTCGTCAATCAGTACGTCCTCTGCGTCGTCCACTGATTGTAATGACACCTAAATCTTTACTTCGTCATCCTCTGGCTGTCTCTAGCCTGGAAGAGTTGTCTGAAGGTGTTTTCCACAACATGATCGACGAGATTGATGATATCAATCCTGAAAACGTCGAGCGCGTTGTGTTCTGTAGCGGTAAAGTGTACTACGAATTGCTACAGGAGCGTCGCAAGCAAGAGCTGAATAACGTCGCTATCGTTCGTGTGGAGCAGCTATATCCGTTCCCGCACAAAGAGATGGACGAAATCATGGCTCGCTACCAGCACGTTAAAGACTTCGTATGGTGTCAGGAAGAGCCTCAAAACCAAGGTGCCTGGTACTGTTCACAACACCATTTCTGGGAAGCTATCCCAAGTGGTGCGAAGTTGACTTACGCCGGTCGTAAAGCTGCAGCAGCGCCTGCATGTGGCTATATGTCGACCCATACAAAAGAACAAAATGCGTTGATTGCTGACGCTTTAACTATTAAGAAATAAGGAATTAGAGATGACGACCGAAATTAAGGTTCCTGTTCTTCCTGAATCTGTTGCGGATGCAACAGTGGCCACATGGCACGTAAGCGTTGGTGACAAAGTAAGCCGTGACCAAAACCTGGTAGATATCGAAACTGACAAAGTAGTTTTAGAAGTCGTTGCACCTGAAGACGGTGTTATTGTCGCTATCTCTGAAGAAGAGGGCGCAACGGTTCTTGGTGAGCAAGTTATCGCACAGCTGGGCGCGTCAGATGCCGCTCCAGCGCAATCAAATGAACAAACAGCAGCGCCAGCAGCGGCGCCAGCAGCAGAAGGTAAAGAAGTGGACATTAAAGTACCTGTACTTCCTGAATCAGTAGCAGACGCTACAGTTGCAACTTGGCATGTACAACCTGGTGAAGCGGTAAGCCGCGACCAAAACCTGGTAGACATCGAAACAGACAAAGTTGTGCTTGAAGTTGTTGCACCTGAAGACGGTGTAATGGGCGAGCAACTGCACGCAGAAGGTGAAACCGTTCTGGGTGAGCAAGTAATTGGTAAACTGGTTGCCGGTGGTGCACCAGCAGCGGCGCCAGCTGCACAGGCAGACGCAGCACCTGCAAGCGATGACAATGCAGACGTGCTAACGCCATCTGTACGTCGTCTGATTGCTGAAAAAGGTCTTGATGCTTCACAAATCAAAGGCACTGGCAAAGGCGGTCGCATCACTAAAGAAGATGTTGATGCATTCCTTAAAGCACCAGCGGCAAAACCGGCAGCTGCGCCAGCGGCAGCAGCTCCTGCGGCACCAATGGGCGACCGTACTCAGAAGCGCGTTCCAATGACTCGTCTGCGTAAGACAATCGCGAACCGCCTGCTTGAAGCGAAGAACTCAACAGCAATGCTGACAACCTTCAACGAAGTAAACATGAAGCCTATCATGGACCTTCGTAAGCAGTACAAAGATGTATTCGAAGAGCGCCACGGTATCCGTCTTGGTTTCATGTCTTTCTACGTGAAAGCGGTTACAGAAGCACTGAAGCGTTTCCCTGAAGTAAACGCGTCTATCGATGGCGATGACATCGTTTACCACAACTACTTCGACATCAGCATTGCGGTATCCACACCTCGTGGTCTGGTAACACCTGTACTACGTGACTGTGACAAACTATCTGTTGCTGAAATCGAAAAAGGTATCCGTGAGCTGGCACTTAAGGGCCGCGATGGTAAGCTGACTGTTGACGACATGACTGGTGGTAACTTCACTATCACTAACGGTGGTGTATTTGGTTCACTACTGTCTACGCCTATCATCAACTTGCCACAGTCTTCAATCCTGGGCATGCACAAAATCCAGGAGCGTCCAATGGCAGTCAATGGCAAGGTTGAGATCTTGCCTATGATGTACCTGGCGCTGTCTTACGATCACCGTCAAATCGATGGTAAAGAGTCGGTTGGCTTCCTGGTTACAATTAAGGAACTTCTTGAAGATCCAACGCGTCTGCTTCTGGACGTTTAATCATCTAGATTAAAGATTAAGCTGTATGTGAGCATAATGTCCGCATACAGCTTTTTTTTTGCGCCATTAGTCTTACTGGGGTTTTCATACAAGGCCTTGAGATCTATACTATGGGCGCAATTTGGGATAGCTGATTATTTGCATAAATATTCAGCTTTTTTAGTATAAAAAATTGGATAAAGCATCATGAATTTGCATGAGTATCAGGCAAAACAACTTTTTGCCGAATATGGTTTACCTGTATCAGATGGTTACGCTTGTGACACGCCTCAAGAGGCTGTAGAAGCTGCTGGTAAAATCGGTGGTGACAAGTGGGTTGTAAAATGTCAAGTACACGCTGGCGGCCGTGGTAAAGCGGGCGGTGTAAAACTGGCAGACAGCAAAGACGAGATCCGCGCATTTGCTGAAAACTGGTTAGGCAAAAACCTGGTAACCTACCAAACTGACGAGAAAGGTCAGCCAGTTGCTAAAATCTTAGTAGAAAGCTGCACTGATATTGCAAATGAGCTATACCTGGGTGCTGTTGTTGACCGTGCTTCACGTAAAATCGTGTTCATGGCATCAACTGAAGGTGGTGTTGAGATCGAAGAAGTTGCTCACAACACACCAGAACTAATTCACAAAGCTGAGATCGATCCATTAGTCGGTCCTCAGGCTTACCAAGGTCGTGAGCTTGCGTTCAAACTAAATCTGAACCCAACTCAAGTTAAGCAGTTCACTAAGATCTTCATGGGTCTTGCTGACATGTTCATCAACCACGACTTTGCACTACTAGAGATCAACCCTCTGGTAATCACTGACGAAGGCAACCTGCACTGTCTTGACGGCAAGATCGGTGTAGACGGCAACGCATTGTTCCGTCAGCCTAAGATCCGTGAATTCCACGATCCTTCACAAGAAGACGCGCGTGAAGCTCACGCAGCAAGCTTCGAGCTGAACTACGTTGCGCTAGACGGTAACGTAGGTTGTATGGTTAACGGTGCTGGCCTGGCGATGGGTACTATGGACATCGTAAACCTGCACGGCGGTAAGCCAGCTAACTTCCTTGACGTAGGTGGCGGCGCGACTAAAGAGCGTGTATCTGAAGCGTTCAAGATCATCCTGTCTGATGACAACGTTAAAGCTGTACTAGTTAACATCTTCGGCGGTATCGTTCGTTGTGACATGATCGCAGAAGGTATCATCGGTGCGGTTAAAGAAGTTGGCGTAAACGTACCAGTAGTTGTACGTCTTGAAGGTACTAATGCTGAAGCGGGTCGTGAAGTACTAGCTAACTCTGGCCTTGACATCATTGCAGCTGAGTCTCTAACTGACGCTGCTGAGAAAGTAGTTGCTGCTGCGGAGGGCAAATAATGTCTGTACTAATTAACAAAGATACTAAAGTAATCTGTCAGGGTTTCACTGGTGGTCAGGGTACTTTCCACTCTGAGCAAGCTATCCAGTACGGTACGCAAATGGTTGGTGGTGTTTCTCCTGGTAAAGGCGGCACAACTCACCTTGGTCTGCCAGTATTCAACACTGTACGTGAAGCGGTAGAGTCTACTGGTGCAACTGCATCTGTAATCTACGTACCAGCTGCTTTCTGTAAAGACGCTATCCTTGAAGCGATCGACGCAGGTATCGAGCTTATCGTATGTATCACTGAAGGCATCCCTACACTAGATATGGTTGATGTTAAAGTGAAGCTGGAAGAAACTGGCGTTCGCATGATTGGTCCTAACTGTCCTGGTGTTATCACTCCGGGCGAGTGTAAGATCGGTATCATGCCTGGTCACATCCACCTTCCTGGTAAAGTAGGCATCGTATCTCGTTCAGGTACTTTGACTTATGAAGCGGTTAAGCAAACTACTGACGCTGGCTTCGGTCAGTCTACTTGTGTAGGTATCGGTGGTGACCCAATCCCAGGCACTAACTTCATCGACGTACTGGAAATGTTCCAGAACGATCCTAAGACTGAAGCAATCGTAATGATTGGTGAAATCGGTGGTACGGCTGAAGAAGAAGCGGCAGAATACATCAAGCACAACGTGACTAAACCAGTTGTTTCTTACATTGCAGGTGTTACAGCGCCTCCAGGTAAGCGTATGGGTCACGCTGGTGCAATCATCGCAGGCGGTAAAGGTACAGCTGACGAGAAGTTCGCTGCACTTGAAGCTGCTGGCGTTAAGACCGTTCGCTCACTGGCTGAGATCGGTTCTGCACTAAAAGAAAAAGCAGGCTGGTAATCACTTTACCTGTACTGTAAAAAAGGCGCCTCAGGGCGCCTTTTTTGATCCTGCTATCATATCCTCTAAGCCGTTAACCTCGATGATGAATACTTGAGAATCTTGCCTGTTGGGGGGGATTTTCGGGTTAGCCAGCAACTATTTTGGCAAGTGTGTAGGTCGTTAGCGGGGAGGTTGCATTCATCAAGAGATAAACATGTGTGGTTTATGGGGAATGTGTTGAATGTGAGTGAAGCGGGGGAGAGGGCCCCCGCTGAAGAAGCTTAATCCTGATAGCTAATGTGCTGGAAGAAGCGCACAATAACGTCTTGCTTCTCAGGGTTAATAGGCAGCTTGCCGGTTAAACGACGGATCATGGTTTCGGCGTTGTTCATAAACTTGCCGTAGCCCACGTCTTTTTTATCTTTGTCGCTGGCAACCACCACAAAGTGCATGGTATCGCACAGGTGTTCGCCTTCCCAGATAGAACGGACCTGACCATCCGGCGCAGATGTATCAAAGCTCAGCTTTTGCAACTCACGATTGGCGTCTGACTTATCAATTTGACTGCTTCTGACCAACGGCTGACGGCCATCGGCAACAAAGCCAACATGGGTCAGTTGCAGCTGATCGCACAAAGTTAAAAAGCTGTCTTCAATGCTACGATAAAACTGAGTGTAATCTCCAGGGCGCATCTGACTTTGATACTCGGTCTTGATAGCGCGGGTAATCGGGATAGAGAAAGACACATAGCTCATCTCAGAGTGCTGCTCTGGCAATGTGCAGTTGCGAGCCTGATAGCGTGGATATAGGCTACGCAGTTTATAGCCGTAACTTTCTCTGTGGCCTTTTACTTTAGCGAAAATGTCATAGGTCAGATGCTGATGGTCACGCACTTTATAAGACAAGCCTTGCTGCTCGTATTGTTCTTTCAGATCGTCTAGCGCCTTTTTCACTTTGCTGTGGAAACTGGCGGCATTGGCACGCAGCTCATCGCCGGTGGCCAGGAACAATAAGCGAATTTTACGGGCTTTATGGCTCGCCTCATAATGTATCTTGTGACCTTCGTGATACTTTGGATTGTAAAAAAACAGGATCTGCTTATCCGTTTGCAGGCTGTGTGCTTCGTCGTGATAGCGCACGATGGGCAGCTTGTCGTTAGCAATGACGTGAACGTTAAATAATTCGTGCTCGTCGCAGATGGCAAACAACTTTCGGGCCAGGCGTTGGTAGCAGCTTTCCACATCATCAAAGCAATCGAAGAATGCGTCACTGGGTTTGAACTCAGCCAGAATGTAATGGTTGTTACGTGCGTTCGTTGGAATATAAACGCGGTGAAGATTCATTGATGCCATAGGTTTTTCCTTGCGATACCTCTGTTGTTGACGCCTATGATAGAGCGAGCATGTGACGAATATATTGCGCTAGAACAAAATTTGTCATAAAAATGACGCGTCTTTTTGCCTTTGATTTGGCTGTTTTATGCCCAGGTTTACACAATTGCGAGGTAAATCTGTTTTCGCCTTAGTTTTACGCTGTTCGTTGCGCTAACTTTTTGTAATAATGCCTCAGTTAACTGGTACTAAATTTTCAGAGGAATGAGTTCCTATGGCGGAAGCAGAAAATCGCCCAACAAATTTTATAACAAATATCATTGATGCGGATTTGGCCAGCGGTAAGCATGGCGGTACGCACACGCGCTTTCCACCAGAGCCGAACGGCTACTTACATATAGGCCATGCTAAGTCTATTTGTCTGAACTTTGGCATCGCCCGCGATTACCAGGGTCTGTGTAACTTGCGCTTTGACGATACGAATCCGGAAAAAGAAGATCTGGATTACGTAAACTCAATCAAAGAAGACGTGCAGTGGCTGGGTTTTAACTGGGATGGTGAGATCTGCTATTCGTCTAACTATTTCGACAAGCTATACGAGTATGCGGTTGAGCTGATCAACAAAGGCCTTGCCTACGTGTGTTTCCTGTCGCCAGAGCAGGCGCGTGAATACCGTGGCACGCTCACTGAGCCGGGTAAAAACAGCCCGTACCGCGATACCTCACCAGAAGAAAACCTGGCGTTGTTCGAAAAAATGAAGAACGGCGAGTTCAAAGAAGGCGAGTGTGTACTGCGTGCTAAGATAGACATGGCCAGCTCTTTCATGGTACTGCGCGACCCTATCATTTATCGTATTCGTTTTGCTCACCATCACCAGACCGGTGACAAGTGGTGCATTTACCCAATGTACGACTTTACTCACTGTATTTCGGATGCACTGGAAGGGATCACCCATTCACTGTGTACGCTGGAGTTCCAGGATAACCGTCGTTTGTACGACTGGGTACTGGACAACATCAGTATTGAGTGTCATCCACAACAGATCGAATTTTCTCGTCTGAATCTGGAATACACCGTGATGTCAAAGCGTAAGCTGAATGACCTGGTGGTGAACGGTCAGGTAGAGGGCTGGGACGATCCGCGCATGCCAACTATTGCCGGATTGCGTCGTCGTGGTTATACCCCTGCGTCTATCCGTGAATTCTGTAAGCGCATTGGTATTACCAAGCAAGACAACATGGTTGAAATGGGCATGCTGGAAGCCTGTATCCGTGACGACCTGAATGAAAACGCACCGCGTGCAATGGCAGTACTTGATCCGGTTAAAATCGTGATTGAAAACTATGACGCCGAGCAGGTAGAGATGCTTGACGCGCCTAACCATCCGACATTGGAAATGGGCTCACGTCAGTTGCCATTTACTCGCGAAATCTACATTGAACGTGATGACTTCCGAGTGGAAGCGAACAAGAAGTTTAAGCGTTTGGTACTGGGCAAAGAGGTACGTTTGCGTAATGCCTATGTGATTAAAGCCGAGCGCGTTGAAGAAGACGATGCGGGTAACATCACTACGATTTACTGTACATACGACGCCGATACTTTAGGTAAAAACCCGGCTGATGGTCGTAAAGTGAAAGGCGTTATCCACTGGGTATCAGCAAGCCACTGCATTGACGCAGAAGTACGTCAGTACGATCGTTTGTTCAATGTACCAAACCCGGCAGCGGCGGAAGACTTCGCGACTACGCTGAATCCAGAGTCACTGGAAATCATCGCCAATGCTAAGCTGGAGCCGTCTCTGGCAGACGCTGCACCAGAGCAGGGTTTCCAGTTCGAGCGTTTGGGTTACTACTGTCGTGATAACAAGCGCGACACATTGACCTTCAACCAAACAGTTGGTCTGCGTGATTCCTGGGCAAAAATTGAAAACGCCTAACACGCACAATAAATAAAAAGGTCGGCTTATGTCGGCCTTTTTTAATTAGCATGCCCGATCTTCTTAATTGATTTGATAATTTGCATTAGAAACACTGAATACCCGTAAACGGACAGGCACATGACAGAAAAGTCGATCCATAATTTTTACATCAATGAACAGCAGTCGGTGTATTTGCTCTCCCATAAAGACGCAAAAAAACACCGTCAGTGGCTCAACATCTGTCAAAAACAGCTGACTATGCTGGGCTATCATGATGTGGAAGTGATCGGATCCGGCGCATTCGGGTTTGTATTTGCTGGGATCGATGAGCAGGGCAAAGAGTGGGTGTTTAAGTTTTCCCGCATTACCCTGGCGCAGAGTGTACGCGACCGGCTGGAAGACGAAGCCTATATGCTGTCGCAGATTAAAAATCCCATGGTCCCCGAGTTTTACGCTTTTGAACGGGCAAAAAAGCAGGGGATCCTGATGATGGCCCGTGCTAAAGGCCAGGATCTCGAACAATGGTCGCTTAAACGTGGTCGCTTTAAACCTCATGAGCTGGTGCATCTGGCCAATAAACTCAGAAGTGTACTGGTTGATTTACGCGACCGCAAAAATGGCATGTCTCCTCAGCCTGTGGTGCATGGCGATATTAAACCGTCTAATATTGTCTGGGATGAAGCAACAGACAGCTTTTCGCTGGTTGACTGGGGCAGTTCAGTGTATGCGCAGCTGGATGCCCATGGCGAGCCCGTTGCCAGTAATATTATGGATCTTATGTCATCGGACATCAGCAGTACCAATGCCCGGATGGGCGATGTGTATTTTATTGGCGATGAGCAAATGTCGGGCGCGCGCTCTTCGCCGCGCTTTGACGAGCAGGGCGTGGCATCCACTATCTATGCACTGGCCAGCGCTCAGTCCTGCCGTTTTGGTGCCGCTGTAATTCCTGCAACCAGCTTGGGGCTGCCGCAGGCATTTGCCAGAATGATAGATGCAATGCTGAGCAAAGATAAAACCACCCGAGATCAGGCTGGCGACTACTTTATGCGTAACATGCCGGCCATGGCGCGCATGTATTTGCCCGAACTAAAAACACCGCCTCGCAAGGCCAGCATCCCGTTTTGGTTTAATGAGATCGACGAAGAGCCAGATACGGTGGTTTACAGCTCTCGTAAACAATTTTTACGCCGGGCCGATCATAACCAGCAACTGCTGGATGTGAACGATGCTCAGCTTGACCGCTACTATAAAGAGTTTTTATTCGATACTGGTGACAGTGAGAAAGCGTTTCTGGCATCCATCAGCCGACTGGCAAAATATCCGGTGGTTGGTGGTCTGAGTTTTCACTGGAAAGACGCCTCTTTGTTTGTGGAGTCCAGCCTGGTACTGCACGATGAGTCTTTGCAAAGTGCCTTTACTGACGCCGTGAATGCCACAGTGATGCTGGCTCAAGGCATAGAGCAGAAGGGCTTGTTTAAATGCTGCCTGTTTGATGCCAGACAAACCATTCAGCTTCAGCGCGACGGTACCGGCGCGTTTATTTTTGACCACGTCCCTGAGCTGCAGTACACCGTATCGGACATTGGCACCAGTGAGATCGCACGGCCGCACTCTTATTTTGAAGATGGCAAAGACCCAGACGAGCAACTGCAATTACCACGACAGATAGTGCAGTGTGTATTTGAGCTTAACCAGATCCACCATACCGGTTGTATCATCTTTGAATCGCTCAACGACCGCCTTAAAATCCACCATTACTATTGCCTGCTAGATGCCAGTAAAGAGCGGGAGTTTAAAACTCTGCTGACCCGCATTATGCAATACGCCATGAGCATCCAGGACTTCGGTGTCGCAGGTTTTATGAAACTGCCATACAAAAATACCCGTGAATTTGCATTGTGCGCCCGCCAGCCAGACTATTTTTATCCTAAAGATCCGAAAGCTGCAGGAACTTAAAGCGAATCATCTACGACTAAGATATAACAAAACGCACGTTGCACATCGGCCCATCCTCCGCCAAGATAAATAGCTTACAACCGGAGGGAAACATGGATCAGGAAACACGCCGAGAGCTGCTCAAACTAAGCTGGAGCATGCACGACGAAGTAGAGCAGGCCATTTTACAAGACAGCGCCAAACAGGGCGACGACAACTGGACAGAAAAGCAAAAGCTGCTTTTGGCAGACATGTCGCTGCACCTGCTGCAGACCGCACTCAAACCCAATGGCCTCAGCCAGGAAAAGCTCAAAAATAACCTCAACGCCATTCTTACGCTCAGCGACGACTTCATCGACGAAGTCGACCTGCGCAAAACCGCCGATGCCCTTTATGGGTTGGATAAGTGAACGGACGCTGGTTTTCAAATCAGCATTTAGTCTCTTATCCTGTTTTATGCACTTGCACTTATAAATCATCCCGGACGCGTGCGAGCCGGGATCTACTTAAAATCCGCGCAGCAGTTTCTCGATAAAGACAATCCCGACAAACAGCTCCGTCATCTGGACGCTTGCGAGCCGGGATCTACCCGAACACCACGCAGTAGTTCCTCGATAAAGACGAACCCGACAAGCAGCTTCGTCATCCCGGACGCTTGCGAGCCGGGATCTACTTGAACACCACACAGTTGTACCTCGTTACAGGCAAACCTAACAAACAACTCCGTCATCCCGGACGCGTGCGAGCCGGGATCTACTTGAACACCACACAGCAGTTCCTCGATAAAGGCAAACCCGACAAACAGCTCCGTCATCCCGGATGCATGCGAACCGGGATCTACCCGAACACCACAAAGTAGTTTGTCGATAAAGATAAACCTAACAAACAACTCCGTCATCCCGGACGCGTGCGAGCCGGGATCTACTTGAACACCACACAGCAGTTCCTCGATAAAGGCAAACCCTACAAACAGCTCCGTCATCCCGAACGCATGCGAACCGGGATCTACTTGAACACCACACAGTAGTTTGTCGATAAAGATAAACCCGACAAACAGCTCCGTCATCCCGGACGCGTGCGAGCCGGGATCTACCCGAACACCACACAGTAGTTTCTCGATAAAGACGAACCCGACAAGCAGCTCCGACATCCCGGACGCTTACGAGCTGGGACCTACTTGAATACCACACAGTTGTACCTCGTTACAGGCAAACCTAACAAATAACTCCGTCATCCCGGACGCGTGCGAGCCGGGATCTACTTAAATATAACGCGGTAGTTCCTCGATAAAGACATACCGAACAAGCAATTCCGTCATCCCGGACGCTTGCGAGCCGGGATCTACTTGAATATAACGCGGTAGTTCCTCGATAAAGACATACCTAACAAGCAATTCCGTCATCCCGGACGCATGCGAGCCGGGATCTACTTGAATACCACAAGCAGTTCCTCGATAAAGACGAACCCGACAAACAGCTCCGCCATCCCGTCTCGAAATCACAACACCTTGCCAAATAGGAAAAAAGTGGGTTTAATGATACGCATAAATAATGTTGTTCAGGCAGAGGAAGAGCCACGTTGTAGCGGCCTAAATCACAAACGGTTGACAGCAAAAGTTACTCATCAAAAGCAAATTCCCGAAGCATAAACCACATCAGCCGGATACGGCGTGCAGGTAGCGGCCAAGTTCAACAAGCGACTATGCGTACGCATGAATACTAAAGCGTTATGTTGAAGGTGAAAATTGAGAGCAATATTAGTATTTTTTATATTTTTTATATTTTTTAGTTCGTTTGCTTTCGCTTGCAGGCCTTGTAGTGAGGATGTGAATGTTTATGTGGTTAAGCAAGCAAAACCAGTTTTTGATAAGTCATATTCGTCTACAGAACGAAATGGATATGTAACTTTTCAAGCTGATATTGGGCACTTTAATGTAAGTAACCTTAAAATACTTGAAATATATCCTCAAGATATTCCTCTAAGAGTTGTTGAGGAAATGGTTATAAAAACGCAGTATAAGTTGATTTCTAATAAGCCTGGTCACATTGCTTGTGATTCGAAGTCGCAGGAATTAAGCTTTGTTTTTCGCTTACCGTTAAAAAGTTAACAGGTATGCAAGCTTCAACATAACAAAGTCGTAAACGCGGACAAATAACAGTTGGCTTTATTCGTACCTCACAAATTTTAGCCAACTATTATTAGCCGGTTACAACGGCGTTAGCATCACAAGGAGAGTTCGGTGTCAGAAATATTTATTGTCTTCAGTATATTGGTTTTTTCCTTATTGATTTTTTTCCAAAAAATAGTTGGTTTTTTTATTGAGCCATCCCTAAAACAAGATATTGATGATTTATATATTGCATTTGCTAATGTCAAAATAACGGGCAAGCTAGACGTTGAATTACAGACAAATATAGAGAGCTTGGTTAGTAATAAAAATAAGCTTTCAGGTAAAAACAAACTTCTTGCTTCAGTTGAGTTGTTTGAAAATGCTTTACAGGGGCATTCAGATTTTAAAGAAATAAAGATAGAAAATAGTAAAGTCCATGCGTCAAAATTTGAAAAGCTAGTCCATTTAAAAGTAAAGCTTAAATGCGTTAACTGGTTTTTCTATAAAAGTGAATATGCTTCTATTTTAGCATCAATTTATATTTGGTCTGCAAATGCAATGCGTGCAAAGTAATGCTAACAAGAGACTATGGCGTCAATAACTAAATTTCAGCAATTGGCGCTTCCCACATTGTTCCGTCTCTGAGCATCGAGTTCAAGGTAACGA